>JAFYLG010000053.1 GCA_017537225.1 Lachnospiraceae bacterium | reverse complement strand
TCTCCGGCCTTTCCACTCTTCTCTGCGCTCTGACCCTTTTTATCTCCAGTCTTACCGCCGTTTCCATCAGTGGACTTGCCAGTACCAGCTTTTCCGTTGTCGCCTTTGCCATCTCCGCCTGCCGCTCCATCGATGCGTGTCTGACCATCTTCCCCTTCTCCACCAAAGGACGACTGACTGACGATCTGACGGGCCATCTCATCAATCATTCGCTCAGTGTATGTACTGGTCTCACGTCGTACGATCTCGCCATGATGCAGGCGCACCTCGATACCAAAGCCACAGCGCTCATTAAAGATCTTCTCCAAAATATCCTTCAACTCATTCTCACGGTCACGGGTCACGATATTATCGGACATTTCCAAAGACAGAATATTCTCCTCCGTAAACTCTGCATTGGATTCCCGCAAAATGTTACTTAGGATCAGGCTGTAGGTTTTCAGTTCCAGCAAAATACTATCATAATACAGTTCCCATAGTTTCTTAGGCGTATACTGAGCGGACAAAGTGAATTTCTCTATGATTTTCACTGTCATACCATAGTCTGGGAACATCTGGCGGCAGATCTGACCTTCCAGATTATAAATATTCTTCTTATGGATCAGCCTTGGACTGATCAAATAGATTCTAAGATTTTTGCGGTCTCTGGACACCTGGACCCTGTCGATGGTGGTCAGTTCCAGCAGCGCCCGCATTTCATCGGAAACTTCCAGGCCTGGGATGGCCTCAAAAAACGGTTTTGCCAATGTGTGTTCCCCCTAATCTATGTGTACCGAATAGCTACATTAAAATGAGCTTCACAAATCTATTTATTCTTTCGTTTAGATATAACAAACCAATTTACATTATACTACAGGAAATCTAGATTGTCCAAACATAATTAAACGAATCACTTTAACTGCTTTATTCATTTATGTCATCTGATTCTTGATCCCTATTGATTCGTAAATTATTCTTTCGCGATCTGTTCCTATTTATTTTGGGTCATTTGGGAATCATTTGATCTCTGTGACCTATTTTTCTCTTCTCGTCTAGGTCTTACAGCATAAAATCGCTCGTTATGACCTAATCTTCTTTCTTAATTTAGGTCTTAGAGCAAAAAGTAGTCTATTATGACCTAATCCTCTTTTATCCTCTAGGTCTTGACACCTTAAAAAGTCCTTAAGACCTAATCAAGTTTAAAAATACGCAAAAAAGAGACGTTGTCTCTCCTTACGGAGAAACAACGCCTCTCTATGTACATGATTTAGCTATCCGTTAGATAGAATGATCTTTGATCTCAGATGATCAATTACAGATTCATCTCTCTTACGTCTGCTTCCAGAGCGCAGGCACGAGCCTTGATCAGCAGGTTAGCGCCAGTGGTCTTGGAATCGGGCAGAACGCTCAGGTCGGAAACCAGATCAGGACCATACTTAGCAACCAGCTCATCGTACTCGCCGAAGTCCAGAGCACGCATGGTGCAAGCGTCTACGCACAGAGGCTTCTCACCCTTAGCTACGCGAGCGGCACAGCCGTCACACTTAGCCATCTTGTTGTTAACGATCTGAGGAACACCATAAGGGCAGGCAGCTGCACAAGTGCCGCAGCCGATGCACAGGGAGGCATCCTGCAGAACAGTGCCATCTTCTGCCTTGTAGATGGCCTTCTGAGGGCAAACAGCTACACAAGCAGGGTTCTCACAGTGATTGCAGGTCATGGAAACACTGAAACGGCCAACCTTAGGGAAAGAACCGCTCTCGTAGTTCTTAACAGTGCGGTAGAATACGCCCAGCTCCAGATCAGCGCCTTCGATCTTATCCTTGCATACAATCTGACATCCACGGCAGCCTACGCAGGCTTCCTGGTCAAAATAAAATGCTTTTCTTGCCATTGTTATACCTCTCCTTTACATTAGATCAGACGGCTGTTCATGTTAACATCGTCGTCCAGAGGAGTACCGGTGTACTTCTCCATGTTGCACAGGGTGCTGTTCCAAGCACTGATTCTCTGACCGGTGGTCTTGGAAGGAATCAGATAGTTGTCGGCGCCGGCGCGGTCAACCTTATCAGCGGTGTTCTCGTCAACGTCAACCCAGCAGCCATGCATTACACCCAGAACGCCAGGCATCATACCTTCTACGATACAAGCCTTACGCAGGATGGAACCAGCCTCACTGGTCATGATAACAGTATCACCATCTACGATGCCCTTAGCCTTAGCGTCGGAAGCGTTCATCAGAACGGGGTTAGGGAATGCTTCACGCAGAACCTTAACGTTATCGAAGATGGTATGAGATCTTCTCTGGTAGTGAGGGTTGATTACCTGGAATTCGAACTTGCCTTCGGACTTCATCTGCTCATAACCATCCAGACAAGGATTGTAAGCGGGATATGCTTCAACGGTGGTGTAACCATAGTTAGCAACCATATCCTGCAGACCCTTACAGTAGATCTCCAGCTTACCGGAAGCGGTCTTCAGAGGGTTAGCCTCGGGATCCTTACGGAATGCCTCGTAGTGGATGTGTCCGAAGTTGTCGCCTTCCTTACGCTCAACGGTGTAAACACCAGCCTGCTTGAACTCTTCCAGACCGATCTTACCTTCCTGAGGCTTCAGCTCAAAACCGGAAGCGATCAGCTCGTCCTTGATGTTCTGAGGAACAGCATCGATGTCAGCCTGAGTAATGGTAACGATAGGAGTCTTGGTGGTGCCATCCTCGGCATAGGTCCAAGCACCGAAGAAACGACGGAAATCGCCAGCCTCTTCGCTCATGCTGTATACATCCTTAGCCTCAACGCCCAGTTCCTTCATGATACCGGTGATAACCTCACGGTCAGACTTGGAATCGAACAGTGGCTCAATTACCTGACCGGCATAGAACAGAGCCTCTCTGTTACCGCTGGTCATGGTACCATCCTTACGCTCCCACATAGTGTTAACGGGCAGGATAATATCGGAATACTTAGCATCAGTGTTAAAGAAAGTGGTCTGAGTTACTACGAACTCCATCTTTCTGTGAACTTCGATACCCTTCTTCATGCCAGGCATGGTCTGCAGGTAGCAGTTGGTACCGCCATGATAGATCATCTTGAAATCGATGGGGGTCATGGTACCCTTGTTGTTGAACTCGCCCTTCAGAATAGCATCCCACATGCAGCCACGGGTCAGAGTACCCTGAGACTTACCGGAGATCAGTTCTCTGTTGTAAGAGATACCGGTGCTGCCGGAACCGATCAGGTACTTACCGCCGTTACCAGCACCGAAGTGGCAGCTAACACCGGTCATGTGGCCGGACAGACCCATGTGACCACCCATAGCACCCAGAGTCATGAACATCTGAGGCATGGAGTCGGAGTTGTGAGTACGTGCAGGAGCCCAACCGGTCAGCAGGGAAACCTTAACATCCTTACCGATGGACAGACCCAGCTCGGTGATATCAGCAGCGGGGATACCAGTGATGGCTTCAGCCCACTCAGGAGTCTTAGGGGTATTGTCATAGGTACCCAGGATGTAATCCTTAGCATTATCCTCCTTAGGAGCGCCTTCAGGCATGTGCTCAGCGTCGAAACCAACGGTGCACTTGTTCAGGAAATCCCAGTCGATCAGCTTCTTCTCGTCGTCGTTCTTCAGCATTACATAGGCCAGAGCCAGCATCAGAGCGTGGTCAGTACCAGGACGGATAGGCAGCCACTTAGCATCCAGAGCAGCAGCAGTATCGGTGTAGATAGGGTCTACGGATACGAACTTAGCGCCAGCTCTCTTAGCCTGCAGGAAGTTGTACATGGGGCTACCCATGGAAGACCATGCAGGGTTGCAGCCGATCATAACGATCAGTTCGGATTTCTTCAGATCCAGACGGTCATTCAAGCTCCAGCTGGAGTAACCATCTTCCATGCCGAAGTGGCCAGGGCCCTCGTTCCAGGTACCCCAAGACAGAGTACCGGATGCGCTGTAGTAACCACCGGCTGCCTTGTACATTACATAGTTAGCACCGTTACCGGAGCTGGGTGCGAAAATAGCACCAGGACCATAGGTGTCACCGATTCTCTTGGTCTCAGAAGCTACGATCTTGAAAGCCTCTTCCCAAGTGATGGGCTCCCACTCGTCAGTACCACGCAGATGGCCATTCACCTCTACGCCGCCGGGCTGCCAATTCTTACGCTTCATGGGGGTCTTCAGACGGTCAGGGGAGTAAACCTCTGCTCTACGGGCACGACCACGTACGCAAGCTCTCTGCTGCAGGAAATCGGGAGTATCTTCGTGAGTATCATCGGTCTTCTGACGCATAACTACGCCATCTACTACCAGTGCCTTGTTCAGGCAACGGCCACCACAGTTGTTCCAACAGGCAGCGGGAACCCACTTACCCTTTGCTTCCAGATCCACGATCTCATCGTGAGTCACAGGAGCGGTGGTGTCAGGAGCCTTGGTGGTCTCTTCAGGAGCCTTGGTGGTCTCCTGGATAGTGTTGTTGCTGCATCCTGCCAAAGACAAACCAGCTACAGCTGCGGTTGCTGCTGCGGATCCCTTTAAGAAATCTCTACGGCTTACCTTTGCGCCCAGAACGCGATCAAACAATTTGGACATTTCTACTTCCTCCTAATAGTTTTTCCATTGTTTTCCGTGTTTACAGAACTATACTATATCACGGCACACAACTGTTTATATTCTAACACATTTTACAATTGTATACAATGGACAGAAATGCAAATCTGTACCAATAAATCGAATAAAATTCTAAAAAAAGAAGTACGGCAGGATTTCTCCCACTGTACTTCTCATATTTTTCTTTCTTATCCATTGACGGATCAGTCATTCCAATGATCCAACTCGTCCTTCAGTGCAGCCAGTAACTCACTCTCCGGCATCTTACGGATGATCTGTCCCTTCTTAAAGAGCAGCCCCTCACCGATACCACCGGCCACGCCCAGATCTGCCTCTCTGGCCTCTCCGGGACCATTTACCACGCAACCCATAACAGCTACCTTGATATCCAGATCATAACCAGCTACCAACTCCTCCACCTGTGTGGCCAAACCAATCAGATCGATCTGGGTACGTCCACAGGTAGGGCAGGAAACCACTTCAATACCATCCTTGCGCAGTCCCAGAGCAGCCAGTACCTTCTGAGCAGTACGCACTTCCTCGATACGATCACCAGTCAGGGATACACGAACCGTATCACCAATACCCTGTCCCAGGATCACACCCAGACCCACGCTGGACTTGATGATACCGGTCTTTACAGGACCAGCTTCCGTAATACCCACGTGGATGGGGTAGTCAGTCTGCTTTGCGATCAGCTCATGAGCCTTGATGCACATGGGTACATCCGAGGATTTGATGCTGACGATCATGTCCTTCATACCAAAACTCTCCATGATGCGCAGCTTATCCAGAGCACTCTCCACCAGACCCTCAGCAGTCACACCGCCGTACTTCTTCACCAGTTCTTTTTCCAGAGAACCGCTGTTGACACCTACACGGATGGGTACATTATACTCCAGTGCCTTTTCCACCACGGCCTTAATATTCTCAGGACCACCGATGTTGCCAGGATTGATGCGGATCTTATCAGCACCATTTTCGATGGATGCAATGGCCAGTTTATAATCAAAGTGAATGTCTGCTACCAACGGAATATTGATCTGTTTTTTGATCTCACGAAGAGCCAGAGCTGCTTCCATGGTGGGCACAGCACAGCGGATGATCTGGCATCCGGCGGCCGCCAGATAATTGATCTGAGCCACAGTAGCTGCCACATCCTCTGTCTTGGTATTGGTCATGGACTGAATGGCGATGGGAGCACCACCACCGATCGGCACATTACCTACCATTACCCGTTTTGTCATATCTCTGTACATACTTTTATCCTCCAGTGATCACAATCGACCGAAACTTGGCCGCCGACAACGACTTATTTTCCATCGATTTGTGATATACAAACGGGCAGCGGATCCACCCATTCGCCTTGTATTTTATAACACTGAATTCATAGAAATACAAGTAAAAAAACTATGAACTCCAGTAAATTTCTTCCATGTATGGTATTTAGAACAGCTTTCTCACATCGTTAAAGACCAAAAGCACCATCAGGATCATCAAACATACCATACCGATCGTATGGATCAGACCTTCTTTTTCTCGATCGATAGGCTTTCCACGAACGATCTCCAACAGGATGAAAATTAGTCGACCACCATCTAATGCAGGAATGGGAAGCAGGTTGATCACACCAAGATTCGCACTGAGAAGGATACAGAAGTTAGCCAGTTCCAGTAATACCGGGTAGGCTCCATATTCCTTAGTCTCATCTACAATGGTGTCTAATGTATCCACGATGCCTACAGCACCAGACATATCATCCACACCTACATCACCTTTAAAGAGCATCTTCAACGAGGTCAGCGTGTAGGACATCCAATATTTCACCTCATAAGCACTATATTTTATAGTCTCCCACATGGTGGTATCACTACGACGATTCTCATATTGAATACCGATCATGTAAGAGTTATAGTCCTTTACAAACACCGGCTGAATAGAGATGGTTGTCTCCTCTCCACCTCTTTCATAGGTGATATCCAGTGGTTCGCCTTCGTGAAGCATCAGATACAACTGCAAGTCACGATATACCGTGATCTTTTGATCGTTGATCTGTACCAGGCGGTCGCCACCCTGCATCCCCGCTGCCTCACAAGGTAATCCCTCGATGACATCAGAGATAATGGGACGATCAATACCTACACTGCCGATCACAAACATGGCAAGCAAAAAGGCCAAAATAAAGTTAAACACAGGGCCTGCTAACACCACAGACAATCTGGCCCAGGGGCTCTTACTGTTAAAAGAGTCCTCTCTCTGATTGGCACTATCATCTTCCAGCTCGCCAACCATCTGGCAGAACCCACCAAAAGGGACTGCTTTTAAAGAGTAGGTCGTCCCTCCCCTATCAAAATGAAACAGCGTAGGCCCCATACCGATAGCAAACTCCGTCACGCCGATGCCGTTTTTCTTTGCCAGTAAAAAGTGTCCCAACTCATGAGAAAAAATCAGCAAGCTGAACACCATCAATGACAAAATCAAACTCAATTCTTACACCCGCTTTCTAAAACTAGTCAAAAAACTGTCATTTTCGTTATTTAACCAAAAGTTAACGCACGTAATATTGCGCGTTACGCAAGACTCTCCTATGCCGCCAATTCGATCAGACGAATCACTGCATAAATGGCAGGCGCCACAAAAATCACGCTGTCAAAACGATCCAGGATACCACCGTGACCGGGGATCAGCTTGCCATAGTCCTTGATCTCATAATTTCTCTTGATAGCACTGGCCGCCAGGTCACCGATCATGGAACCGGCACCACCTACCAGGCAGATCAAAGCGCATGCGATGCCTGCTCCCATATTTCCAAAAGTCAGACCGATCTGACCGCCCAGAAGACTTCCAAACAGATATCCCAGCAAAGTGCAGCCAACCAGACCACCGATAGCACCTTCTACCGACTTTTTGGGGCTCAGCTTAGGGGACATCTTGTGCTTGCCAATGAGCATACCCACACAGTAGGCACAGGTATCACAGCCCCAGGAGCTGATAAAGATCAACAGCACCAACAGACCACTGCCGATGGAACGAATTCGCACCACATAGGACAGCATCACTGCCACATAAAACAGTCCAAAGAATGGCGTGGCGATCTGCTCAAAACGATATTTGGGATAGCTAAACACATAGACAAACAGCAGTGCAGTCATGCTCATGGTGGCAAAGAGCATACTCTCTACCTGAGGCATCACATACAGCAGTCCATAAAGAACCAAAGCGCTGATATAGCTCACCAACCCGGGGGCTGCCTTTTCCACACCCTGGATCTTATTTAATTCATACAGGCCGATCAATGCGATCAGGCCGATACCGGCTGTGGTGATCAATCCACCAGGCCATAAAATCAGGATAGCCGCAATGACGATCAGAACACCACTTCCCAGTCGAGTCCAGAACATATTCTAACTCCTCAACACTTTCTATATATTATAAGCAATGGCACAGTCTCACAGACTGACTATCCATTATTTGGCATTGCCAAAACGGCGGTCTCTGCCATTATACGCCTCAATAGCCTTGACCAATTCATCCTTGTTGAAATCAGGCCACAGCACATCAGCAAAATAAAACTCAGAATAAGCCAGCTGCCACAGTATGAAATTGGACAGTCTCTCCTCGCCGCTGGTGCGGATCAACAGGTCTGGATCCGGCATATCGGCAGTATCCAAATAAGAAGAAATCGTCTCCTCAGTCACCTCAGAAGGCAGGATCTTGCCCTCACGGCAATCTTCCATCATACGAGTCATGCCACGACGGATCTCGTCACGGCTGCCGTAGTTAACTGCGATGCAGAAGGTCAGTCCGGTATTTTTGGCAGAAGTCTCTTCCAGGGAACGGATCCCCTCTATAATATCCGGGGCAAAGCGGCTGATATCACCGATAAACTTTACCCGCACGTTGTTTTCATTGGCAATCTTCAACAGGCGCTTGGCATAGTAGCGGAACAGCTGCATCAGCGCATCCACCTCGTCCTCCGAGCGCTTCCAGTTCTCTGTGGAAAAAGCATAGACGGTCAAGTACTGAATGCCCAGTCTGGCAGCATCCTCTACGGTCTGCTCTACCACTTTACATCCCTCTACATGTCCCATCTTGCGGGGCAGTCCCCTCTTTTTAGCCCAGCGGCCAT
Source organism: Lachnospiraceae bacterium (assembly GCA_017537225.1). GTDB lineage: Bacteria > Bacillota > Clostridia > Lachnospirales > Lachnospiraceae > RGIG7193. The sequence goes on along the minus strand of JAFYLG010000053.1, from coordinate 13,827 downwards.
TACCATCCATGATGATAGCCACGTGAGCAGGAATTCTCAAATTCTCCATATCGTCTCCTCAATGATCTCCTAATCACGCACAGGGAGGGCAGAGTCACCCCTGCCCCCTGATATGACGTATTAAACGGTCATGATTTCCTTGGTCTTAGCTTCTACTTCTTTGTCTACCTTCTCGATATACTTGTCAGTCAGCTTCTGCATCTTCTGCTCAGCCGTCTTCTGATCGTCCTCAGTCAGCTCGTTAGCCTTGTTCATCTTCTTGAAGGTATCGTTGGCATCACGACGGATGTTACGGATGGCTACCTTAGCAGCATCACCCTTCTTCTTTACATCCTTGGACAGATCCTTACGACGTTCCTCAGTCAGCTCAGGGAACACCAGACGGATCACGCGGCCGTCGTTGGTAGGATTGATACCCAGGTCAGACATGTTGATGGCCTTCTCGATATCACGGATCAGCTTGGACTCCCAAGGCTGGATCTGAATGATACGAGGCTCAGGAACAGATACGTTAGCTACCTGCTGAATGCTGCTGGGAGTACCGTAATAATCTACACGGATCTTGTCCAGAACCTTAGGGTTTGCACGGCCGGCGCGGATACCGCCGAACTCTTCACGCAGGTGATTCAAAGTCTTTTCCATATGATCTTCAAACATCTTTAACTTATCGTTCATTATAAAATCCTCCTATATTATACGGTCACGATGGTGCCGTTGATGATACCCTTCATAGCATTGCTGATACCGTTTTCCTCCAGCAGGCTGAACACGGCCATAGGCATCTTATTTTCCATGCACATGATAGATGCGGTCAAGTCTACCACCGCCAGTTTCTTGTCGATGACTTCCTGAATGGTCACCGTATCATACTTCTTAGCCTCCGGATTGACACGGGGGTCACTGTCGTAGACACCGTCTACTGCCTTGGCCAGCAGGATCACATCTGCCTCCATCTCGATGGCTCTCAAAGCCACACCGGTGTCTGTAGAGAAGTAAGGATGACCGGTACCACCGGCAAAGAATACCACCTTGCCCTCCTGCCAGCACTGGGTAGCTGCATCCTTGGAGAACAGAGCCGTCATATTGCCGCAGGCAAAGGGAGTAAACACCTGAGTCTGCATACCCTCGGTGCGGAACACCTCAGACACATAAATCGCGTTCATCACGGTAGCCAACATGCCGATCTGATCGGACTTAGTGCGATCGATCTCATTGCCGGTACGTCCACGCCAGAAATTACCGCCGCCGATCACGATACCTACACACACACCATCGTCTACAGCATTCTTGACCTGACGGGCTACCATCTGCACGGTAGGCAAATCAAAACCGGTCTTCTGTGCGCCGGCCAGCGCCTCACCGCTGAGTTTTAATAATACTCTTCTTTTTTCCATTGTTAGGGTCCTCATTTTTTCAGATTTTGAACCAAAGATCCGACAAATATGCATCAGAACCTTTACAAATGCATATACGTTCTTTCTTATCATATCACAGCAAGAGAAAATTGTAAATCATAAAACCGTGATAGTTTCCTTCATATTAATTTTTTACAAGTTTCTCTTCCATGGCCTCTACAAAAGAATAAGGAACACACAACTCCCCATATCCCACAGCAAGGTCCAGCCCCTTTTTCATGGAACCATGGAAATCGCTGCCACCGGAACGCAGACATCCGTATTCCATGGCTATCTCTTCGGTGACTTGATGCCATTGGTCATCAAACTCACAGTATTCTGTCTCCAGGCCATCGGCTCCCATCTCAATGAGTCGTCTGCAGATGTCTACACAGTGAGTCGGATCCTTAGGGTCGATCTGATGCAGATGAGCCACAAAAACCAATCCGCCACAATCATGGACCAGTCGAATGCATTCCTCCGGAGATAACACCTCTTTCTCTACGTAACCAACGGTTCCCTTGACAGTATACTTGTTCAACGCCTCTTTTAGATTAGAAGCATATCCTCTCTCGATCAGGATCTGAGCAATATGTCCACGGGCCAACACCTGCCCCTTGGGAAACTGTTCCAGGTCTCTGCGGCTAATATTGATACCAGCTTGTTCCAGCTTGTCTACCATCTTATAATTGCGTTCAAAACGGCAAACTGCCATCTCTGCCAATTTCTTCAAAAACTCTTCATTTTTCCAATTGATAAAAAGAGACACCAGATGAACATCTCGTCCGTCTACCCTGGTGGACAGTTCTACACCCGGGATCACACGGATTCCCAAACGCTGCCCTTCGGCCACAGCCTCGTCCAAACCGGCTACTGTATCATGATCCGTAACAGCAATGGCAGATAATCCCTTCTCTTTGGCATAACCAATCAGTTCCGAGGGTGTCAGAGACCCATCAGATGCCGTTGTATGTGCATGTAAATCTACAGTTTTCATAGGTTTTGCACTCCTTTCCTTTATATAGTGTACCTGTAAACAGTATTTTTGGCAAGTCCCATTTCCACCAACCTTCACACCCTTCTGTCAATTTTTGCACAATAAGCCGTCGAGTTTGCTTACATTTCATATACATTTTACACAATATAGTATTGACCTTTTTCTGTTTTCATGGTAAATTTATGATAGTAAAAGCAAATTTTACTTTGCGTTTTTTACAAACGCAAAAATACTCACAAATTTGTGAGAACATTTCAGAGGAGGTTTACTTATGAAACGTATTTTATCTCTCGTGCTGTGCCTGATGATGGTGCTGAGCCTGGCCGCCTGCGGTGGCGAAGAAAAGTCCAAGGGTCACCTGGTGATCTACACTTCCGAGCCTCAGGATCTGGTTACCGAGATGCTGGAGGACTTCAGCGCTAAGACCGGTATTACCTATGAGCTGTTCCGTTCCGGTACCGGCGACGTTAAGACCAAGATCTCCGGTGAGATCGAAGCTACCGGCGCTACCAACGCTAACATCGTTTGGTTTGCTGACCTGGCTTACATGTATGGTCTGGACGAAAAGGGTCTGCTGTACCACTACACTCCCGACGCTGCCAAGGATCTGCCCGACGCTTACAAGTACAACAACGGTATGGGTCATGAAGTTCGTGCCATCTACACTGTTCTGGCTTACAACACCCTGAACATCGATGCTGCTAACGCTCCTAAAGACTGGGCTGACGTTACCAAGGATACCTTTAAGAGCAAAGTTGCTCTGGCTAACCCCGCATACTCCGGTGGTGCTATGACCGCTCTGTCCGCTCATATCGAGAACCCTGATCTGGTAGGTTGGGATTGGTACAACGCTCTGGCTGCTAACGATGCCAAGATGGAAACCTCCAATGGTACTCTGTCTACCAAGGTTGCTTCCGGCGAGTACAACGCTGTTGTTATCGTAGACTACCTGCCTCGTAACGCTAAGACCGCTGGCTCTCCCGTTGACTATGTATACCCTGCTTCCGGTTCCGTTCTGATCAACACTCCTCTGTGTATCGTAAATACTGAGGATGAGACCACCATCGAAGCTGCCAAGGCATTCGTTAACTACATGTTCGAAGTTGAGACTCAGAAGCTGTTCGTAGCTCAGGGCTATGTTCCCATGAACAGTGCTGCTGCTGCAGGTTCCAATGTTCCCACTTACGATCAGATCAAAGTTCTGCCCGCTACCGTTGAGTTCATGCAGAAGAACACCAGCGACATGCAGGCTAAGTTCCTGGACATCTTTGGCGAATAATCTACGGCTTATTTGCGACGGGAGCCGCTACCACGGCTCCCGTTTCTTTTAGGAATCATTGTTAGCTACGAAAGGACGTGACACGCTATGTTCAAAAAGAAGGCCTCTTCTTCCAGAAAAGGTATCTCCGCTCCCGCCATTATCTGGTGGGTCGTTGTTGCCTTCCTCTGCTTCGTAGTTGTTTATCCCTCCGTTCGCCTGATCATCAACAGTTTAAAAGTAGGCGATGGCTTTGGATTGGATAACTATGTAACCGTTTTCTCTGACCCTGCGATCTTAAAGAGTATGAAAAACTCTTTCATCGTAGTATTCCCTGCAACTATCTTCTCCACCATTATTGGTGTATTTTTATCCTGGGTCGTTTGTCGTACCAACGTTCCCGGCATCAAGTACTGGCAGCGTCTGTTGTCTATCCCGTACTTTATTCCTCCCTTTATCGGCGCCATCGCCTGGACCTTCCTGCTGGGCCCTGTAGGTTATATCAACAAGTTTATGATGAGTACCTTCGGCCTGGAGACCGCTCCTTTTAATATCTACAGCCTGGGCGGTATGATTTTCATCATGTCCATGTATCGCTATGCAGTATCTTTCATCGTTGTACTGCCTACCATGAAGCGCATCTCCGCTTCCGTAGAAGAAGCTGCCCGTATCTCCGGTGCTTCTCCCTGGCGTACTTTGAAGGATATTACCCTTCCTTTGATCACTCCTTCGATCCTGGGTGCCATGTTGCTGACCTTCATGTTCATTCTGGCCGACTTCGGTGTATCCTCTGTATTGGGTGCTCCCGACCGTATCAACCTGATGACCACCCAGATCTACTATTTGATACAAAACTCTACTATCCCTAACAACCTGCGAATTGCTTCTGCTTACTCTCTGTTCCTGTCCATTTTTGGTCTGGTAGGTCTGTGGATCTACAACAGAGTACTGGGCACTAACAAATTCGTAGTTGTCAGCGGTAAGAGTGCTGCAGTAGAGCGTACCCGCCTCAATCAGCCTACCCGCTGGGCCCTGTTTGTAGTAGTACTTCTGTTCTTCCTGTTCACCACCTGCGCGCCCATCATCGCCACACTGGTGACCTCTTTGACCAAGGTATACGGCCTGCCTTTCGGTCTGGATAACATCACTTTCAACAACTTTATCCAGATGACTCAGATCCGTAACGTAGCCCGCGCCTTTAAGAACAGTGCCTTCCTGGCAGTGACTTCCGGTTTGATCATCACCATTGTTACTCTGATCATCGGTTACATCGCCATCCGCGGAGGTGTACGTGGTGTTAAGGGTGTTAAGTTCATGCAGATGATCGTAGTACTGCCCTACGCTGTTCCCGGTGTTATCATCGCTCTGGCCATGATCCTTGCATTCGCCAAGCCCATCGCCGGCCTCAAGCTGTACAACACCATTTGGATCCTGTTGATCGCCTATATTGCCCGTTTTATGAACCTGGGCTACAACAATATCTCCGGCGCCATCAGCCAGGTGGACGCCTCACTGGAAGAAGCAGCCCGAATCTCCGGTGCCTCCCAGCTGAAGGCATTTATCGACGTGATGCTGCCTCTGTTAAAGAACAGTTTGATCAGTTCCTTCTTCCTGGTAGTAGCTCCTACCTTGTCTGAGCTGTCTCTGTCCGGTCTGCTGTGGTCAGTAGGTAATGAGACCGTCGGCACCATCGTATTCTCCGCCAAAGAAGAAGGCCGCATTCTGCTGACTGCATCCATCGCCATCGTGCTGATCATTTTGGTTGTTGTCATCAATCTGTTTGTAAACTCTCAGACCGATAAAGACTGATACAGGAGGTTCCAATCATGGGAAAATTATCACTGCGTAACCTGACCAAAGCCTACGGTGATCACACCGTAGTCAATAAAGTAAATATCGAAGTAGGTGACAGCGAACTGCTGACCATCGTAGGTCCTTCCGGCTGCGGTAAGACCACCATCCTGCGTATGATCGCCGGCTTCATCGAGCCCACCGGCGGCCAGATTTATCTGGACGACGACTTGCTGTGTGACGTAGAGGGCAAGGTGGCACCTCTGGCTCCCGAAAAGAGAAACATCGGCATGGTATTCCAGTCCTACGCCGTATGGCCTCACATGAATGTATTTGACAATGTAGCTTACCCTCTGAAGCTGCGTAAGACTCCTAAGGATGAGATCCAGAGCGAAGTAATGCGCGTACTCAAGATCGTTCATCTGGAAGGTCTGGAAAAGCGTATGGCTCACCAGCTGTCCGGTGGTCAGCAGCAGCGTGTTGCTCTGGCCCGTGCTCTGGTTATGAAGCCTCGTCTGCTGCTGTTGGACGAGCCGCTGTCTAACCTGGATGCTGCTCTGCGTGAAGAGATGCGTGGGGAGATCAAGGAAATCCAGAGAACCCAGCACATCACCATCATCAACGTAACCCACGATCAGATCGAAGCTATGACCATGTCCGACAAGGTAGCGGTCGTTCGCAAGGGTGTACTGGAGCAGTTTGCTTCTCCTTACGAGCTGTACGAAAACCCTGTAAACACCTTTGTAGCTAAGTTTATCGGTTCTGCCAACATCTTGCCTGCCACCAAGAAAGCAGACGCTGTTGCCGACGAAAACGGTATGATGGACGTTATGGTAGCCGGTTGCTATCCTCTGAAGGTTCCTTACGTAGACTCCAAACAGGAAACCGGTTTTGTAGCCGTTCGTGCTCACCACATGGTTCCCAACGCTTCTTCTCCTTTTATGACTAACATTCGCCGCGCTCTGTATCAGGGCAATCAGATCGAGTACTATCTGGAAGCTCCCGGCTGCGAAATGTTCCGCCTGCTGACCGATGTGTCCTTTATCCAGCCCGAAGGCGCCAGCGTCTCCGTGGATATCACAAAGGCGGTGTGGTTAGATGAATAATAACTTTACCTTTAAGATCAACATTCTGGGCTACTGGGGAGCCTTCCCTAAGCCCGGTGGAGCCACCTGCGGTGTGTTGGTAACTACCACCGAGGGCAAGTTCCTGTTGGGCTGTGGCGGCGGTGTACTGCCCAAGTTTTTTGAGCATGCCAATCTGACTGAACAGTTTCAGGGTGCTCTCCTCTCCCATCTGCACTACGATCACATGGGAGATATCGGTTGCCTGTATTACGCCGTGAATCATTCTCTGCGTGTTGGCAATCGAACTACCAAGCCTCAGATCTATGCCCCTGCCACTCCTGAGTCCATGTGGACCGTAGTACAGTATCCTTTCTGCCAGACTCACGTGCTTGAGGACGGCATGAAATTCAAGATGGCCGGAGCTGATATCACTGTCAAAAAGGTGAATCATACCATCGAATGCTATGCTTTCCGCATTGAAAAAGATGGTAAGACCGTAGTTTACTACACTGACACTACATACGATGAGTCCCATACTGAGTTCCTGAAAGACGCAGATCTGCTGATCTGTGAGGCTACCATCTCCATGGGTACCCGTCACACCATCGGCGCCGGTCACATGACCGATATCGAAGCCGGTCAGTCTGCCGCCAATGGTAATGTCAAAAAGCTGTGCCTGTATCACCTGCCCAGCGATGGAGATATTCCTTTTATGCGGATCCGCGCAGGTTCCGTATTTAGCGGTGAGATCTACACACCGGATATCTGCTCAGAATTCATTATTTAGTCTTCTGTATCACGTCCTTCAAAGAAGACTGTACGTCGCATAACGACGCATCCTTTTATAGAACATAGCGTATGAAATGCCACCAGAAGCCTGTATTTGGCCCCTGGTGGCATCTTTATATCCATATCGACATTTCCCCTGATCAAAGCAAAAAGCAGGCTCTATGGCCTGCTTTTTGAAATATTTGTATGATATTAAACTTCCACCCGGTAAATCCCTTAACAGGTTTTACTCATAACTTACTGTTCTACCGGCAATGTTTCGATAAACTCAACTAAAGCATCTACTGCCTTCTCCTCATCAGCACCCTCAGCAGAGATGATAATTTCGTCCCCCTGATTCAAACACAGTGCCAACACAAATACGATAGACTTGGCATTTGCTTTTTTCATCGGATCATCCGCACGTTCTACACACACGTGAGACTCAAACTGGCCAGCCTGATGAACAAAGCTGTTAGCCACGCGGCCATGGACGCCCAGACGATTCACAATCTTGGTTTTCTTAACAGTCATTCTCTTCTCCTCCTTTTATCATGCAGCACAGGCAACCCGCACCAATATGCTGCCATTGTAAACGTGTCCCCAATCACACGTTATTCTCACCTAAGCGGCACAACTCTTCTGCACATTTTTGATCCGTCACCAGCACGTTGATAAAACGACCTCGAATTGCTCCACAGATTGCCTCTGCTTTGTGTACACCACCAGCGATACCAATGGCATAGGGCACCTGTTTCAATCTGGTGGGATTGATGCCGATCACATGCTTGTTGTACTCAACAATACCCAAGTTGCCATCACGGTCATACAACTGCATACAGATATCTCCGCAGGCCCTACTTGACTGTACCGAGTCGCGCATCTCCTGGGTATAATAACCACTGGACAATACCGTAGAACTCTCTCGACCGGTACCTATACCCATCAATGCAATATCCAGATGGTTGTACTGATCCGTCACGCGGCGCACACTCTCTTCTTTTAACAGTTCTCTCTTGGTCTGAACACGAGATACCATGGCTGGCGCGTAAAGATGAATACTCTCACCACCATATGCTTTTGCCATAAGTTCAACCACATGATTCGCATGCAGGTCCAGATCGATATCACCACTGCCACCCATCATAGGTACAAAGGTCAAATTATGGAACTGTTTTGTGGCATAGGGCGCAATATAACGAAGAGTCGTCCCCATGGCCACTCCCACTATAGAACCGTCCTTTAACACAGTTTTTAGATAACCGGCTGTTGCTTTCCCCAAAGCATCCTTTTGGCGGTCTTCTTCAACGGTGTCCACCACAATGACCTCCTGCAGCTTATACAGATTCTCCAAACGGCGCTCCAGCTCTGAATGGCCTCTCTCCTGCGGGTCACAGATAATGATCTTGACGATTTCTTTTTGTTTTGCACTTTGTAATAATTTGGCTACCGTAGGTCTGGAGATCCCCATCAGCTTAGCAATATCACTCTGGCTGACATCACGATTATAATAGAGGTCGCAGACCCTGAGCATCATGCGCTCATCATCTACTATCTTCTTCATACTTCTATGATATCTTATCCATTTGATAAAGTCAAATGCTTTTATTCGGTTTTGCACTGTTTTTGTTTTGAAACACTTTTTCAAAAAGAAAAATCTATCCAAATATTTTCACAACAATACCCGTAGAAAAGAAGTCTGCAGGTTTTCACTTTTCTATTCACTTATACTAACGACCCCATACAATTCCCGGAGCCAGTTATTGCCGTTTTTACGATGCACGTCTAGTATATTGCCCATTCACCTGACCAAAATACAACATCATATGTCCACTGAGTCTCATAATATTACTTAGCAAAAAGAGGTTCCGCCGAAAACAAAGCTATTCTGTCAATATTTTTTATCCAGTTTCACCCAAATGCATCCCGCAAATGCTATAACACATCTTATCTCTTTGACCGCAAAACTCATATCATCTTGCAAATTATCCCCGCATCCCGTATAATAATCAGTAAACATTTTTCACCGTTACTACGCAGAAAGGGATCTCTTATGATACTTGATACCAGATATTTTTTTCGACAACATCCTCTTTTATTTATCCTTTGCTTTTCACTCGTATTGATCCTCTCCGCCTGCTCCTCTTCTACCCAGCAGCAGGCAGATCATCCCAGCGAGCAACAGTCCCAACAACAGATAGATCGCCCCAACGAGCAATCGGTCCAGCAAACGGTAGATACCCCTGATGAACAACAAGTGAATCATCAAGATCCTACCTCCATAGACGAAGGCTGGCTCTACGGTGATGCCTATTCTCTCATTATCTTCCTGCGCATCAACCCTGAGATCCAGATTTTTGTAGACCACCAAGACATCGTAGCCGATCTGATTCCACTCAATGACGACGGGATCCAAGTGTGCAGCACCTCCCAGGTGGTAGGCATGCCCTACGCAGATGCTATGACCGTTTTGATCGAGCAGATCCATCTCCATGGTTATCTGGAGAAAGCCGATAACATTGACATCCAGATTTTCTTCCACGAAGCCAGCGAACAGACCATGGAGCAATGCAATATTGCTGTGGCCAATGCCATTTCCGAATATACCGCCTCCCACGGCATGGCACATATTTCTTTTAGTGGCGGATACGAATCTCTCACTATCGTAGAACACGCCCCCAACAAGACTCCCACTCAGAGCAGCAACCACGATGCACCTACGCAAAACGAAAATCTTCTGGAAATGGAAACAGACTCTGCCGGCAATCTTACTTATACCAAAAATTCATTACCGGGAGGCGGTTACTGCGAAAACTATTATCATGTTGATGGTACCTACAGCAAGCAGATCCTCCACGAATCCAACGGTGAAGTCAGCACATTTTTTTACGATGACAATGGTATCCGTACCCAAGAACTGATCCAAACTCCCGAAGGCATCACCAGCACTCGCTGGTTGGCTAACGGCGAACGATTCATCAAAGAAGTGATCTCCATCCCCAACGGTACGACCATCACGATTTCTTACGATGAGCATGAAAATCGTACCGAAGAGCACACAGAATGCCCCGATGGTTCCCAGCAAACGGTATGGTTCGATCCCAATGGTATGTCTCTTCGCATGGAATCGATTCATCCCAGCGGTTCCTTCCAACAGATCACTTATCACCCCAATGGCAAACATGCCGCTGTATATGAACAAGATCCTGAGGGTAACTGGTTTCAGCAAACCTACTCGGAAGATGGCCTTACTTCTCATATCGTATACTCTGACGGCAAGGAAGAACATCTGACCCTTCATACCGGGGGACAGATCGCCATTCGAACATATGTAACTTCCGACGGTTCACTGGAAGAACACTTTGATGAAAACGGAAACCTGATGCTGTCCATCAGCATCAATGCCAACGGAAGAAAGGCAGAGACTCGTTTCAATGCCGATCGCAGCGGCAGTGTTACCCAGTACGGCTCGGATGGTTCCTCCAGTACCGTTTACTTCCGCCCTGACGGCAAGGTGACCCATGGTTATGACAGCAACGGCAATTACTACGAAGAGACCGGTAATGTCTATGCCGGTACCAAGAATGGTGGTAAAGGTTAACTCGCAAAAAGGGATCGTCCCACAGGACGATCCCTTTGTTATTCTTTTCTGTCTATTACTTTCTTTTTTTATTCTACCTGGTTCCTATCATTTTCCATTGTTACATCCGTCTCTGCCACCTCATTGGCAAGTCGCTCCTGACGTCTCTTCCACAGGAATGAGATCACTACAGGACAACCAAACAATCCCCAAAAGCCAAAAAGACGCAGACCGATAAACATAGATACCAGAGTAATAATAGGATGCAGCCCCAACTGTACACCGACTACCTTAGGCTCCACATAGTTGCGGACTACAGTAACGATACCATAGATAACAAACAACTCCACACCCAGTTTGGTGTTACCGATCACCAGGGAGATGGTCGCCCAGGGAAGCATAATGCCGCCGGTTCCCAATACGGGCATAATATCAAAGACAGCGATACCAAATGCCTTTAAGAAGGGATTGCCGATCTTAAATACGGAGAACAGGATGGACAGTTCTACAAAGGTCAGTGTCATGATAATGATGTAGGAACGCAGCACCACCAGTAACGTATCCGTCAGATATGTACGGATCAGCTTATACTTGGCAATCATCCCTTCTGTCATATGGGACTTAGTAAAGGAACGCATCTTCTCAAAATCCAGCGCTACAAATACTGTCGAAAAAATCATTGCCAGCGTGCTCAATACCAGCGAAGGAACTCCCGTCACCATGCCGGACACAGCATTGACTGCATATCCAGATACCTTGGAAAACATAGTATTAAAGGAGGACACCATACTGTTTCCCAAAGAAGCCACCGCCGTTTGCATGGCCGGATCCAATTGACCAATGGTATCTGTCAACCACTGATATGTCACTTCCAATGCAGGTTCAAACTTATGTTCATAAAGATTAGGTAACCAAGTCACAACACCTGAGACCAAGGTGAATCCCTTGATCGCGATCAACGCCACCAATACACCTACCGTTCCATATACCAGCAATACCAATGCCAGGCGAACCCAACGATTATTGCTGCCGGGCAGCTTGCGAGTCACACGTACAATGGCATATGCCACGATAAATCCCAGAATAAAAGGAACCGTGATAGGAACAATGTATTCAAACACTAAGTATGCTGCTAAAATGATCAAGCCCCAGTATGCCGCATTAATCAGGAAGTCTGTTTTCTTCTGCGTGTTCATGAAATCTCCTCTTCTGTCAGGGAATCTCGTTACATTCCAACAATTTCATTTTACCACATTTATAGCTATTCTAAAAGCAAAAATTCAAAATTATCTGTCCGTTAGCCATCTAACATCTCTTCCAATATCATCCTTTATCAATACATGTTAGGACCATCATATACATAACGTACATTTTCTTTATAAACACTCTCGTCAAAGAAATGGTACTGTTCTGATACTTCTCCATTCTCTTTTACTACCAAACGATATACCGTGCATTTTTCACCCGTATCCGGATCTGTCCATGCCTCCTGAGCGATTCCATCTTCATAGACATAATGGTATTTTATCATATAATCTCTTTCAAAATGATGCTCCTGGCGCATATACTCTCCATGCAGACGTTCCTCATTGGCCGTACCGGTACACCGAATCTGATACACATCTTCAGGCGTATAATTCTCTGTCAAATCTATAAATTCTCCATGAAACAACCAATGATCCATAGGTCCTTGAACAATTCGAATTGCCTCTGTGTACCAGTTTTTGTATTCATCAAATTGATATGAATTTACAAAGCATAATCCCATGCCATCTGCAGGACGATACTCCATCAGCCAGTGCCATTCTTCGCCTTCAGTAGTATAACGATACCCCAGCAAAGCTCCATTCCAAACGGTATATCCTTCGATATAATGCTTTTCACTTCTATCCCATTCATAAGAAAACTGCGCCAGGGCATTTCGATCCAATTTTTCCACGACAGCACGCAATGTCTCTTTGTCACCTTGTAAACCTGCAGAAATCATAGGCTCAAACATCGCATACATATCTTCCGTGAAGATCACATACTTTCCGTAATAAGACAAGTGAGAACCTTCCATCCGCAAGGCTTCCGGAATCTCCGGTTCCTCAGCCGGGCTGCCTGTCTGAGCCGCCAATGCATCGATCTGCGCTTGCACATCCTTCAGCTGCTGTTCCAAAGAAGCCACACCCGTCGTCTTGAAGCCCTCTGCCAAAACAGATGCTGCCTTCTCATAATCGCCTACCGCGATATACGCCTCTGCCAGCTTCTGGTATACTTCAGACTGCCTGGGATCGATCTGGATCATAGCCTGGAACACCAGGATCGCTTCCTCATAGTTTCCTTCTGCCAATAGACGGATCCCCATGTCATACTGTTCCTGCCAGGACATAGTTGCATCCTGTGTTATGTTTTCATCGGTTGTCTTCTTTCCGCAGCTCGCTAAAACCAGACACACCATGATGATCAATGGTAATGCAATTATTTTCCTCATGCATTTTCATCCTTTCTTCCACGGCAAAGGGTGGTCTTTTCATCTCACCGCACCAGGCATTGGCATATTTGATACCATTACGCTTTGCAAAGTATCTGGAAAACTCTTTCCAGGTATATGACTGTATGCGGATCCCACAAAAATTGTCCACATTACATTCGGCTATGGTGATTCCTTCCTCTGTTGTGCTGACCACTGATAGCGAATGGCCATCGTTACCGGTACGAATATGGGTAGCCGGTGCACAGCCCATCAATTTACTCTTCAATCTCTCCGCTGTACATTGACGAGCACTGAGTGTCCCCGTCAGATTCTTATAATTGGAAGGATCCTCTATATCATAACTGCCATAAACGATCCATTGACAGTAGCGGGCAAAACCAAAGCACTGAGAGGACCTCAGGTCCACCATGCAGGTCTCAGGATCACCGGTAGGCCAATATCGCATACAATTACAATGACGGTCCCTGGCAGAAACACAAATGTCATGGTCGTG
>JAFYLG010000052.1 GCA_017537225.1 Lachnospiraceae bacterium | reverse complement strand
TAGCGAACAGAGCGGGCAGAGCCAGCTGAGGCTTGATACCGCCACGAGCGATCATGTCACCTACCATTACACCTACTACCTGTGCGATAACAGCACCAGGGCCCAGGATGGGGCTCAGGAAAGGCAGGGAGCAAACTACGGAGATCAGCAGCATGCCGGGCAGGGTGTTACAGAAAGGTGCGATGGTAGAAGCGATGATATCGCCCAGACCGGAAGCACTGATGATACCCAGGATGGTGGAAGTGAAAGCCATGAAAGGCAGGATGTTCTTGATAACGATGTTGATGGAATCACGACCAGCATCGAAGAACTTGTTAACAACCTTACCTACAGCGATACCCAGAGTAGCAACGAAGTTCTTCTTCTTGCCTTCTTCCATCTGAGCAACTCTTTCCTTAGCTTCAGCCTTAGCAGCAGCAGCCTTATCCTGTGCAGGAGCAGCCTTAGCAACGGGCTCACCACCTACTTCGAAGCAAGCTTCGGTAACGTCGGATACATAGATATCCTCGGTGATGAACTTAGCCAAAGGACCGGACTGACCAACAGCGGTCAGGTTGATGGTGTACAGACCCTTCTTAGGGTATACGCCGCAGCGAGCGGTGCCGCCACAGTCGATAACTACAGCCAGAACTTCCTCATCGGGAATGTTGGTCTTCCAACCATTTACCAGCTCACAACCAGTCAGCTCAGCCAGCTTAACAGCGATAGGGCTAACGTTTTCACCGGTAACACACAGAATCTTATTGCAAGTCTCGGTAGCCTGCAGAACCAGAGGGCCACCCCAACCAGCACGACCACGATTAACAGTAACTACATTGTATGCCATAATCTCTTACCTCCCCTATTATGCGTTCTTCTTAGTCATGGACAGGAAGATCTTCTCGGTCAGCAGACCGCGGATGAAGATAACAACCATACCAACTAAGAAGTAACGAATAGCCAGATCACCCAGCTGCAGGCCCAGAGCCTCGATACCAGCGGCGATACCCATGTATACAAACAGCTCACCAGCGTTTGCATGAGGGAACAGACCGGTAATAGGATGACAGAAGCTAACTGCTGCATCATAGAAACCAGGCTTGTGCTCTTCCTTCAGGAAACGACCAAAGGAATAAGCCATGGGGTTACACAGGAACATCATACCCATGATGGGCATCAGCAGGTAACGACCGAATACATTGCCACCGATTTTGGAAGCGAAGTTGTCAACACGGTCTTCACCGATCAGCTTGATGATAGAGTTCATGAAGGTCATCAGGCAGACAATCTGAGGAATAATACCGGTTACCCAACCCCAGAAAGTGCTGCCGCCAGCGTTAAACCAGCCAGCAAAACCATTTGCAAGATTTGCTAAAAATTGCATACTTTTTTCCTCCTTAATGGAATACTACTCCTATATGTAATCGAATCACTCTCCTGCCGTCCGCGGGCCCTGTCATCTTGCAGAAACGTCATCCGTTTACACCATATAAAATTGTGCGAAAGCCTCCACTGACCTCAGGGATGCTTTCTTTTTTAGAAGGCTTAGGCCTCCTCGGAAGTCTCCTCAAACTCCTCTTCTTCAGAAGATTCCGGATTCAGGTGGCGGGCAACTGCCTCCATGGCCTGAATAAAGCCTTTGTTTTTCTTCCATTCGTCCTTGCTGAAAAAGGCGAACTTTTCGATAAAATCGAAAATACTGCTACCTACCAGCGGCATTCCCAGATAAGAATCCAGAGTATGGAACTTACTGAAGATAAACGCACCGTCCAGGATCTCATTGTAGGTGATGATACCGTTGCTGTCACAGGCTACCAGAAAGATATATCCGGTAAACAGAAATCCTTTTTTCTGGCCAATACCTACATTACCATATTTATGTACGCGGCTGATGGCCTTGCGGAACTCCTTTACCTGGAAAAATCCACCTACGCTCTGCATACAAAACAGAAGCATCATCACGCCAAATATCATTAAAACTTCTTTATCCATGGCTATTCCGACTCCTTTTCATCTAAAATATCCATCATGCGCTGAGCGCAATCCGCATCGGTGATCAACACATTGACATAGCCACCCCGAACAGCTCCCAACGCCGCTTTGGCCTTGCTGCTGCCATAAGTGATACCCACTCGTCTGTCGATCCGACGCAAACTCTCCGGCGTGATCGATGCCACCCGGTCATTAAAATGAGCAAAGCGCTCCATATCACCATCTTTATCAAACAGGCGGAGGCAAATATCGCCGACTACGCCTTCTTCGATCATCTGCTCCATCTCTCCGGATGTCATATATTCATTCTGCACCAGAGTAGAACCTACGACAGAACTTTCGCCGATGCCCATAACGACCATGGACAATTTTTCAAAATAGCGGAACAGATTCTGCATGGGCATCTCTTTTAAAAAGCCCTGCAGCACCGTCCGATCTGAAAAAATCGCCGGTGAGAAAAACTGAATACAATTGCTGCCAAAGGCCTCTGCAAAACGGATTGCTACCTGGTTGGAATGGATCTTGATCTCAAAAGGATTTTCACGGGAAAGCCCACCCAATACCGGTACAAAGGTACAAGCAATGGGATGAGGGACAATGCGCTTACACTGAGCAACATTGTATAATGTCTTGCCCATGGACACACCTACCATATCGTCATCCTTTAAACTGTGACAAAGGTAAGCCATAGCCTTTTCGCTAAGTCGTCTGGTCTTTTCCTCCTCGGTATCAAAGGGCTGATGTTCTGCGATAATAACCTCTCGAAGACCAAGTTTACGCTCCAGCTGTCGCTCCATGCGGTCATAGGTCAGCAGTCCCGGATTGCAGATCTCCACCTTGACCATGCCCATCTCCTTGCCCATCTGGAGCATACGAGATACGCTGGCTCTGGAAATACTCAAATACTCTGCGATCTCCTGCTGCTTCCAGTCATCCTCGTAGTACAGACTGCAACATTTGTAAATCAACCGAATATCATCGACAAATTTCTTCATTTGCAGATCCTCCGCCGCACTGAGCAAACTGCTGTAAAAAACCACCAATTTTACGCCATTATATATTCATAATAACTGAGAATATTGTATCAAAATTTATACAATATTGTCAACATTTTCAATCCGAATAATTGTACAAATGTCAATTTGTGATTTTTTTACTTAGACATATGTTCTATCTTTTTATTCTGTGTTAAGGAGTGATACAATCTTTTGTAAGAAAAAGGAAATTCTTGCTATTCTCCTACCACATTGGTGATGCGGCCAATACCAGGGATCTCACAGATGACCTCATCACCCTTCTTTAAGAAGTTTGGAGGAACAAACCCCATACCCACACCGGCAGGAGTGCCGGTGGCAATAATGGTTCCAGCCTTTAAGGTCATGCCCTGAGACAGTTCGGATACCACATGAGCAACATCAAAAATCAACTGATTGGTATTGCCATTCTGACGCAGCTCACCATTGACGTAACTGCGCACCGGCACATGAGGCGGCCAGGCAAATTCATCCTTGGTAACGATGCAGGGACCCATGGGAGTAAATCCATCCAATCCCTTGCCAAAATACCACTGTTTGTGACGGGTCTGCAGGTTACGGGCACTGACATCATTGATAATGGTATAGCCCAACAGATAATCATACACGTCTTCTTCGGCCACATTCTTGGCATCCTTGCCGATAACCACAGCAAATTCGGCCTCATAATCCAGACTATCTACCAGACCCTCATAGGCGGGGATCACGCCGTCATCCGCTACGGCCTCCCCTACTCTCTTGGAAAAGTACACGGCAAAGGGGCGCTCTCCCCCAAAAGCTTCGGCCTTATAGCGGGCAGACTCTACAGCATGCTCCATGTAATTGATACCCAGACAGATCATATCCTGTTTAGGGCAGGGAATCGGTGCACATAACACCACGTCAGATAATGCAATAAAATCGGAGCTCTCTTTCTGAGTGGAAGCCTCCTGTACCGCCTGACGCAGGACCTCCCACTCTGCCTCGGTGGCATGATCGATCAGATCATTCATAGAAGTATATGACAGGCCCAGTTCTTCGATACTTTTTACTGCTGTTCCTTCTATATTTCCAACGCCTACCATCATAGGACCATTCACGTCTTTGCGATAAGTGTATAATCTCATTTATTTCCATTCCTTTCCATTTCGTCTGACAATTCTGTTATGATTATAAAATTGCATTCTATTATTTGGATTTTATCATATCACATTCATTTTGTCATCGAAAAAATAAATTTTTTATAAACTGCATTTCTATTAATCTTTTTTTCTTTGCTTCTTCGTAAAAAAAACGTAATGGTTTCGTTACCATTTATTCACACAAATGTAAATTTTCCTTTCTTGAACAGTAACTATACCTCTGTTACAATATTTATAGAACGAACCAGGAGTTTTTCCTGCTTTTTACCACCTATGATATCCAACGATCATTCCACATTGACGCCATATAGAAAGGACTTGCCATGATCACACTTACCAGACGTCACCCTCTCATTCCTGCCCGCACTTTGTTTTGTACCAGCCTTTTTCTGTTGACAACTCTCGTCTTTGGCTGTTCCCCCGAACACAACGTCACTGATGAGGCTCCTGTCCCCAGCCACTATTATACAAAAGAATCTCCGGAAACTACCGGCATAGGTTTGCTTCCACTGGTAGAAACCGGTGCCACCATTTCTCTTTCTGAGGAAACCATCGATATGTCAGACATGATGAACGATGCCTCTATCTCTATTCTCAGCAGAGACGGCATTCTGGGGGATTATGACTTCTTCACCTGCAATGAAACCCAGCTCTTTGGCGACTTTTCTATCAGTCTGGCCGAATACTCCGACGAGGAATATCTGATGCTGTCTCATGGAGGCATCGCATTACTGGCAAAAGAGGATGGTTCCAATGCCATGTTGTTTTATAACGATCAACGACTGGATCTACCTTTTCCCTGCCATTTTAATATGGATTACGAACTTCTCTCACTACACCTCGGAGATTTTCTGGGCAATGGCGGATATCAATTAGCTCTGGTGATCCCCATGGATACCGGCAGTGGCGTGGATGTAGATCAGCTGCAGGTCATCGATTTACGCACCATGTCCATCGTCCCCATCTATACTTCCAAAGATTCTTATGAAATAGATATCCAATCTCTTTTCGATGCTCACTTTGCCGAAGCCCACTCCGGTCTGGATTTTCAGTTGTTTCAATACGTTCAATACGACGTGATCGATGGTCTGATCTTTGCAGAATACGGTGCATGCGACGAAGATAATAACTATCTTTGCTTTTTGGAAGCCTGTCTGACTTACGACGGAACCACGATTCTTCTGGATGACCAATTGAGTTTCCAGGATTTTATGGATTAATATTTTTTACAGTAAAAATAAAAAAAATAGGAGTGACCATGAATTTGCCAAAACAATTCCCTGTGATCACTCCTATCTTTTTTGTTATTTGATCTTTATTCTCCTGCCTCTGGCAGGCAGTGCATATGTGTCACTCCCAGCACGCGAAAACCTTCTGCACATCCTTTTCCCGAGCGGATCCCAAAATCCAGAGACCGCACCTTTAAATACAGTCGAATAGACCTTCCTTCTGCCGATCCTTTGGGAAACTGACTGAGATGACAGCCAAAGATAGCTTTTTCCTGCTGCGCTCTGTATCCTTTCGTCTTCACGAAACGGTTTGGCTTGGCTGTCATATAGTAGGCCAAGACCTGTACCGGAGCTTTTACCGCACCATATCCTGCCATGATCCCCTCATAGGGTGCAAAGTAAGCCACCTGTCTGGCAGCTTTTCCCACATTCAAATGATCCGCATGGCACTCACTGATCACACAGGGATCCGGTGCCAGGATCACATCAGGCTGATAGTCTCCTACGATCCGAGCAAGCTTACGAATCAATTCTTTTTGCTCGTAGAAGCCGCCATCACAAAGATCCAGAAATCGGACATCTCTTACACCTAAAACGGCTGCAGAACGCATTGCTTCCGCATGACGCAACGCAACCAACCGATCTCCCCGTACGCCTTCCGGTGCGCTGCCATCTCCAAACCGACCATCCATGCAGACAAGAAAACAAATGTCTTTCCCCTGGGATGCCAGTTTGGCCGCCGTAGCACCGGCACCGATCTCAATATCATCCGGATGAGGGCCAATAAAAAGATACCTCTGATACTCCTCGATCTTAGGCACGGGAACAGCCGCTTTCAGAACCATTTTCGTCAATCCCATAATGCCCCTCCTATCCAAACACATCAAACTCAAGCAGCCTGCTTACGTTCCTCAATGACCTTACAAATACGGTCATACTCTTCTTCGTCCAGAATATAATGCTTCTTATACAGCACATAGGACACAAACATGAACACAAAAGGAGCAATGACCATGGTCAAAAGCATTCCCATAGACTGATTTCCCTGTGCACTGCCCAGCACATTGCTGATCTGTGCCAGTTTTTCGGCCTCGGTGATCAAGCCGCTTGCTGCCGCACTCTCCAGATCCGAGATCTGATTGGTGTACTCGGTCACGCCAAAGATCATGTAGCTGAGGGAAGTGATCACTACCACCAGAGCTGATCCCATTTTGGTAAAGAAAGGACGGATGGACGCAACGATGGCCTCCTCACGGGCACCATGCTTGTACTCGTTGTACTCTACCGTATTGATGATAGAGATCATCATCACCAGATAGAAACCATACTGACCAAAGTTAGACAGCATATATCCGATCACCAGAGTCCAAAAGCCCAGATCAGAGCCGCTGAACAACAATCCGGATACCAGCATCAGCACATAACCCACGGTGGATACCACCATCATGATACCCATCAGCTGCTTGCGATGGATCTTGCGGGAAATCGCCGGATAAAATACCATCAAAAAGGCAGTGGCAGCCATACCGATAGTAGTAAACAGAGAATACAGACCACCTTCATAACCATAGGTAAAATAGATATAGGTAGAGCCGATACCACCTACCACCAAACCATTACCGATCTGCTGGATCAAAAAGATCACAGCGATCCACATCAGCTGATCATTGTCACGGATCACACTGACCACCTTGCCCAAGCCCAGAGAGAAGGGCTTCTTAGGAGTCTCTTCTCTGTG
>JAFYLG010000051.1 GCA_017537225.1 Lachnospiraceae bacterium | reverse complement strand
GTGTGATGAAACCTTGCTGGAGAAGTACCTGGAAGGAGAGATCATCGGTCAGGAGGAGATCCGACGTCTGATCGCGGCTCGTCAGGTCTTCCCCTGCTATTTTGGATCGGCGCTGAAGATCCAGGGCGTAGAAGAATTTTTAGCCGGATTGGCTGGATATATGACTGCCAAAGAATATCCCGGTGAGTTTGGCGCTCGTGTCTATAAGATTTCTCGCGACGCTCAGGGCGTCAGACTGACTCATTTGAAGATCACAGGCGGCAGTCTGCGTGTCAAGGCGCTGATGAGCGGTGAGGCGGCAGGAGAGCGCTGGGAGGAAAAGGTGGATCAGATCCGCCTGTATTCCGGTGCCGGATTTACACCGGTGGATGAGATTTTTGCTGGCGGCATCTGTGCTGTCACCGGTTTGACCAAGAGCTATAGTGGTCAGGGACTGGGTTGTGAGGCGGCGGCAGAGATGCCTCTGCTGGAGCCGGTACTGACCTATCGGGTAGAATTGCCGGAGGGTTGTGATGTCCATGGTATGCTGATGAAACTGCGTCAGTTGGAAGAGGAAGAGCCACAGCTCCACATTCTGTGGAATGAAGCCTTGTCTGAGATCCACGCCCAGGTCATGGGAGATGTGCAGATCGAGATATTAAAGCATATGATCGCCGACCGCTATGGGGTAGAGGTGGAGTTTGGCTCCGGCAGTATCGTGTATAAGGAAACGATTGCCGGCCCTGTGGAGGGTATCGGTCATTATGAACCTCTGCGCCACTATGCCGAGGTCCATCTGCTGATGGAACCGGGAGAACCGGGCAGTGGTCTGCAGTTTGATACGGCCTGCAGTGAGGATGTGCTGGATAAAAACTGGCAGCGTCTGATCCTGACACATTTAGAAGAAAAGAAGCATGTGGGCGTGCTGACCGGATCGGAGATCACTGATATGAAGATCACCGTGGTGGCAGGCAAAGCTCACTTGAAACATACGGAGGGCGGCGATTTCCGCCAGTCCACTTACCGTGCGGTGCGTCATGGTTTGATGAAGGCTCACAGTATTTTGCTGGAGCCTGTCTATGAGTTTCGTCTGGAGGTTCCCACCGAGTCTCTGGGTAGAGCTATGACCGATATCCAGCGGATGAACGGCAGCTTTAGCTCTCCGGATATGGAGGGCGATATGGGCGTGCTGGAGGGCACGGTACCGGTAGCTACCATGCAGAACTATGGCCGAGAGGTGACTGCTTATACCAGAGGCCGGGGACAGCTATTCTGTCGCCTGAAAGGATATCAAGCCTGTCATAATGCAGAAGAAGTGATCTCTGCGATGAGCTATGATCCGGAGGCGGATCTGGACAATCCCGCCGGCTCTGTTTTCTGCGCCCATGGTGCCGGTTATGTGGTGCCCTGGGAACTGGTGGACAGTTATGCCCATGTGGACAGTGGTCTGCGTCTGGGCAATCAGATCCTGTGGGAGAGCGATGACTGGCTGGGCTATCCTGTGGAGGACAAGGCTCCGGCAACTGCACAAAGCTACGATTCCATTGTGGCGGATGCCGAGGAACTGGAAGCTATTTTTGAGCGGACCTATGGTCCTATTAAGAAGAAGGGATCCTTTGATGGTCCAGAGTACACCGGGACCCGCCGTTGGAATGGCAGTTTCAGTCAGGGAGCGAAAAAGGGAGGCCAGACTGAGGCGGCCAGAGAGACTCGTGAAACCTATTTTGCAAAGAAATCATCTTCTGGCACCAAGGTGGTTCGAGAAGAATATCTGCTGGTAGATGGTTATAACATCATCCATGCCTGGGAGGATCTGCGGGAACTGTCTCAGGTGGACATGGAGGCAGCCCGTGGCAAGCTGATGGACATCCTCAGCGACTATCAGGGCTATCGCAAGATGACGCTGATCCTGGTGTTTGATGCCTACAAGGTCGAAGGCGGTGTCGGTGAGGTGATGAAATATCACAACATCTATGTGGTCTATACCAAAGAGGCAGAGACGGCGGACCAGTATATCGAAAAGGCTGTGCATCGTATCGGCAGAGATCATACGGTGACGGTAGCCACCTCTGATGCCCTGGAACAGGTGATCATCCTGGGTGCCGGTGCCATTCGTATGTCGGCGCCGGAGCTGTGGGAGGAGATCCAATTGACCCGCCAGGAGATCCGCAAGGAGCATTTGCAACGAAGCCCCGGATCCAAGAATTATCTGTTTGATCACTTGGATGAAGAACTAGCCCGTCAGATGGAGGACATTCGTCTGGGCCGAAGAGAGATTTGACAAAAGACCCCTCAAAGGAGGATATCATACGTATGAATAAGAAAGAGATCGCAGAGATCAAAAAGCAGTTTACCCCCAAGGGCTGCGATATCACCCGCATCTGTGGCTGCTATGTGGACGCAGAGAAGGAAAAACGCACCCAGTTTAAGGAGGCCTTTTTCTCTATTTTAGAAGAGGAAGCCTTTAAATATTTTGATATTTTCAAGAAGACCATGTCCGGTACCATCGGCAAGAACCTGATGACCATGGAGTTTCCTCTCAATACGGAGATCGAGGGTGGCACCCATGAGTTTCTCATGCGCCTGAAAAAGAGCCAGTTAAAGGACGATGCTCTGCTGGAGGAGTTTTACGATCGTGTGATCGAGGCCTTTGACTATCCGGAAAACTATCTGATCCTGGTGATCCACGGCGCTTATGACGTACCCGGCAAAGCCAGCGACAACATGGAGATGTTTGATGCCTCCGATGAAGTGTATGAGTATCTGCTGTGCAGTATCTGCCCTGTAAAGTTGTCCAAGGCCGGTCTGTCCTACGATCCCGATGAGAACTGTTTCCACAACCGTATCCGTGACTGGATCGTGGAAAAACCTCAGGTAGGATTTTTGTTCCCTGCCTTCCACGACCGCAGCACCGATCTTCACAGCACCCTGTACTATTCTGCCAGTCCTGCCGAGCTGCATACCGAGTTTGTGGATCTGATGCTGGGCTGTAAGGCGCCCATGCCTGCCGCCAGCCAGAAGGAGGCTTTCCAGGCACTGGTGGAGGATACTTTGGGAGCAGACTGTGGCTATGAGACCGTTATGACCATCCACGAAAAAATCAGCGAGCTCATCGAGGAGCAGAAGGAAAATCCCAATCCGGTGACATTGGATCGCGCTGATGTGAAGCAGGTCTTCTTTGAGAGTGATGTACCTACCTCCCGTTTGGAAGATTTTGAGGACAAGTATGACGAGTTGGTCGGTGAGGATACGGTCCTGATGGCTGCAAACGTGGTCAATGTAAAGAAATTTGAGGTCAAGACTCCTGATGTGGTGATCCAGGTTAATCCGGAGAAAGCCCAGCTGGTGGAGACCCGCATGATCGACGGCCGCCGTTGCCTGGTCATCGCCATCGACGACAACGTAGAAGTCAACGGTGTCAATGTCCGTTCCTGATAAGATTTGTCGAAAGAAAAATGACCCTGTAAGGAAAATGTAAGAAAAAGTGACATAAAATACCAATATTCGATTGGATGCAATGGTTGACAGTAAGTTAGTGAACTGATATAATAACCATAAATGTAACAATTTTGTAACAAGTTTTGGAGGTACCTATGAGAAAAGACAGATGGATCCAGATCGGCTGTACTTTGGCCGCTGTATGCATCGTGGGCGGTGGCAGTATGCTGGTTAGCGCCGGTGAGACTTTGGACGTGGAGTCCGCAGTGGCTGGCATGGCTGTGCCGTTAAATAACTATTTTGCAGGCAGTTTGAATCCGGAGGAGGAACTGAGACAGTTTCTGGATTCTTATGTGATCATAAATCAGGAGCCGGCTCCGGAGGATCCTCTGGTGGGCGAGCCCACAGGAGAATATGAAGAGGAGACTTCTGCAGAAGAGACCAGTGCAGAAGAGACTTCTCCGGAAGAGACATCTCCCGAGGAAACCAGTGAGGAAGAAACGACCACCCAGATGCCTGTGGAGGATCCGCTGGTAGGAGAGCCTACTGAGCCGGAGACGGAGGCGCCTAAGGTATCTCCCTATGCCAATGTGGCAGTATCTCATGTGCGCAAGGATAGCTTTGTTAATGTCCGCAGTGAGCCGAATACCACATCGGAGAAGCTTGGTAAATTGTATAATGACTGTGCCGCTACGATTTTGAACACAGTGGAAGGTGAGGATGGTCTGTGGTATGAGATCCAATCTGGTTCTGTGCGTGGTTACATTAAGTCAGAGTATTTTCTGACCGGTGACGAGGCGGAAGCGCGAGCTATCGAGATCGGTAAGCTGGAAGGTAAGGTAAATACCAATGGTCTGCGTCTGCGCAGAGAGCCTAATCTGGACAGCAAGATCCTGACTCTGTTGTATGCCGGTGAAAAGTATATCGTAGTAGAAGAAGGTGCCGAATGGGTCAAGGTCATGGTTGACGATGACCTGGAAGGCTATGTATATCGCGAATATGTAGATATTACTCTCCAGTTCGATACCGCAATTTCCAAAGAGGAAGAGCGTAAGATGAAGGAAGAGGAAGCCCGCAAGAAGCGCGAGGCCGAAGAAGCTGCCCGCCGTCTGGAGGAAGCCAGAAGGGCAGAGGAAGAAAGAAAGCGCCAGGAAGAAGAAGCTAAGCGCCAGGAAGAGGAAAACAAGAACAATGGTGACAATAATAGCGGCAATTCCGGCAGCAGTTCGGAAGTGTCCAGCGCCAGCCGTGATGCCTTGGTAAAATACGCTTTACAGTGGGTCGGTGTCAGCCCCTATGTATATGGTGGTGAGAGCCTGACCAATGGTATCGACTGTTCCGCATTCGTTCGCGCCTGCTATCAAAATGCACTGGGAGTAGGTCTTCCCAGAACCTCCCGTTCTCAGGCAGATAAATGTACCAGGATCAGTGAGGGTGACTTAAAGCCTGGCGATCTGGTATTCTACAATGATGGTTCTGGTACCATCAACCACGTGGCTATGTACATCGGTGGCGGTCAGGTAGTTCATGCGTCTAATAAAAAGCTGGGTACCATTGTGTCCAACATGAAATATCGTGAGCCTTGTATGTACGGACGTTTCATTCAATAAAAGATATTACATATCTGAAATCAAAAGTAACAGGATCCCCTGCTCATAAGAGTGGGGGATTTTTTTGTTCCGTTTTACAAATATGGTTTCTATTTTCAGGGAAATATGGTATGCTGATGACAGGAAATCGATACGATAACTCATAGAAATGCGAGGAAAAGTATATGGCAAACAGACCCAGATCCAGAGAAAAACGAGTGACTGGAGGCAGCGCAGGTGTTCATAAACGTGGCAGTGGCCTGGGAACCGGTCCGGTAGGCGGAGGTTATTCCGGTCGTGGCAGTGGAGCATCCGGTGGCGGTATGCGCAGCGGTGGAGGCAGAAGTCCGCTCAGTATCATCATTATTTTGATCATTGCCCTGTTAGGTGGCGGAGGCAGTATGGCCGGTATTTTTGGCGGTGGTTCCGGCGGCTCCGGTATCGGTCAGGAGATCGTTGGCGGACTGATCGATAATGACGGCCATGGTTCCGGCAGCAATACAGGAAACAATGGCGGTGGTATGTCCTGGACCAGTATGTTAAATGGCGGCACCATGAGCAGTGGCTGGACCCTGGGAAATAACACCGGTAAGCTAAACACCGAAGTGGCTCCGGGGGCTCGTGAAAAGTACACCCAGATCAAGGGCAATGGCCGTGATGAAGTTACCATTATGGTATATATGTGCGGTACTGATCTGGAATCCCGTTCCGGCATGGGCACTGCCGATCTGCAGGAAATGCTGGCGGCAGATATCGGCGAGGATGTGAATCTGATCGTCTATACCGGTGGTTGCAAGAGCTGGCGCAACAATGTAGTATCCAGCAGCGTAAACCAGATCTACCAGATCACCGGTGGCAAGATGCGCCTGTTGGTAGAAGATGCCGGTTCTGTGGCAATGACCGATCCTGCTACTCTCACCAGTTTTATCAAATGGTGTGCCAAGGAATTTCCTGCCAATCGTAATCAACTGATCTTCTGGGATCATGGCGGTGGCTCCATCAGCGGTTATGGCTATGATGAGAAGTATAGCCGCAGCGGCTCCATGGACCTGGCTGAAATCAACCAGGCTTTGAAGGCTGCCGGTGTGAAGTTTGACTTTGTTGGTTTTGACGCTTGTCTCATGGCTACCCTGGAGACGGCGTTGATGTTGACTCCCTATGCAGACTATATGATCGCTTCGGAGGAGACAGAGCCTGGTGTGGGCTGGTATTATACCAACTGGCTGAACAAATTGTCCAGGGATCCTTCCACCGAGACCATCTGGCTGGGCAAGCAGATCGTAGACGACTTTGTGGATACCTGCGCCCGCAAGTGCCAGGGTCAGAAGACTACCCTGTCTGTGGTGGATCTGGCGGAGTTGGAAGCTACTGTGCCTGCAGATTTCAAGGATTTTTCCAAGGCTACCAGTGAACTGATCCAGAACGATGAATTTAAGACCGTATCCAATGCCCGTTACAATGCCAGAGAGTTTTCTCAGTCTTCTGCCATCGATCAGGTAGATTTGGCCCATCTGGCTCATAACATGGGTACCGAAGAGGGCAAGGAACTGGCAGAGACTCTGCTGTCTGCCGTAAAATATAATCGTACCTCCAGCAACATGACTAACTCCTATGGTCTGTCCATTTATTTCCCTTATCAGAAGGTGTCCAAGGTAGACCAGATGGTAGACACCTATGAGGCGATTGGTCTGGATGAGGAATATGCAGACTGTATCAAAGAGTTTGCCAGCCTGGAAGTGGGTGGTCAGACGGCAGCCGGCGGCACCTCTTCTCCCATCCCTTCTCTGATGGGAACGCTGTTAGGCGGTGCTCTCAATGGATCCGGAAGTACCGGAAGCTGGACCGGAGGCAGCACTGGCAACAGTGGTGGCAGTGCCGATGTCATTGCTCAGCTGCTGGGTGGTTTCTTAAGTGGCCAGTTTGGCAACATTGCCGGCCTGACCAGTGGCAATACCGATTTCTTCGGCGACCGTGCCATGGATACTGACAGTATGGCACAGTATTTGGCAGAGAATCATTTCGATGCTTCTAATCTGGTTTGGACAGAAAATGCCAGAGGTCAGCGAGTGCTGCATCTCAGTGAAGACCAGTGGAGTCTGGTTCATAGTCTGGAACTGAATATGTTCTACGATGACGGTGAGGGATTTATTGATCTGGGTATGGACAATTTGTTTGAGTTTGACCATAATGGCGATCTGATCGGTGACACCGATCGCACCTGGCTGGCCATCAACGGACAGCCGGTGGCTTACTACTATATGGACACAGTAGACGACGGTGAGAATTATACTATCACCGGTCGTGTGCCTGCGTTGCTCAACGGTGAGAGAGTGGACCTGCTGCTGGTATTTGACAACGAAAATCCTTACGGCTACATTGCCGGAGCCCGTGCTGCTTATGTGGCAGGTGAGACCGAGACCGTAGCCAAAGGTATGACTGAGATCCAGGTGGGAGATACTCTGGATTTCCTGTGTGATTACTATTCTTACGATGGAGAATATCTGGACAGCTATTATCTGGGCGAGCAGATGATCGTCAGTGACAGAATGGAGATCAGCAACGTGGATGTGGGGGCAGGTAGAGTGCAGGTGACCTATCGGTTTACGGATATCTATAATCAGGCGTACTGGACACCGGCATTTACCCAGTAAATTCGTGGGAGGTCTATCATTTTGGGACCGGAACCACGCTCTTTCATGTGACGGAGCATTTAAGGGTTCGGGACATAAGAAAAACTAAGGCGGAATATTTCGGTTAAATACGAGGAAAGAAACAAAAAACTCGCTGGTGCTCAGACAGTTTTGTTTCTTCCCTCAACACCGAAATATTCCGCCTAAGATTTTCTAAGTCCCTGCACAAAAAATGCTCCGTCACATGAAAAGAGCGTTTTCGCAGTCCATAAATTTAGACCTGCCACTTCAGCCTCCAAGGGACTTTATTTGTGGAAATGGGAATGTCGGAGAATGGTATGAGAAGGGGATGTGGAAGTGAAGGTTGGTGCAACTGGGATTGAGAGGCTGTGGAACGAGAGTTTGCTGTGGAGGGGCTTAGAAAACCTTAGAACGAGGCGATACGCCATGATCAAAAAGGCGGAACTGTTTGAGCGAAGCGAGTTTTGCGCCTTTTTGATCGGGTATGGCGGGGAGACTCGTTCTTAGTTTTTCTTAGTCCCGTAACTCGCAAATCGAGTCCACAGCCTATACCCCGTAACTCGCAAACCAAGCTCCACATACCTTTGTCATCCCCAACCTCCTCATTTCCACAACCCCGATAAAATCCCAAACCCTCTTGACTTTTCCCACCATCGTGCCTATAATGGCTGTATTGAAACCGATGAGGAAGAGTAAGTACTTTCTGAGTTCCATGTCACAGAGAGCCGCCGGTGGTGGGAGTGCGGTACACAGAGCAGAGAGGAATGGGCTTCTGAGGGCGAGCTGAAATCAGTAGGTGAGCCGGAGTGGACCTCCGTTAACAAAGTCCGGCATATGTCAGTATGCGTGAGTGGGTGTGGATACACACCAAGCCGGGTGGCACCGCAGGAGTCGATACGCTCTTGTCCCAGCAATGATTGCAGGGATAGGAGCTTTTTCTTTTTCTGCAAACCTCACACTACACCCCACTATGGAAGGAGAAACATCGTATGAAAAAAGTAATTTTGACTGGCGACCGTCCTACAGGACGTCTGCACATCGGTCACTATGTAGGCTCTCTGCGTCGTCGTGTAGAGCTGCAGAACTCCGGCGAGTTTGATAATATCTACATCATGATCGCCGATGCTCAGGCTTTGACCGACAACTTTGAGAACCCCGGAAAGGTTCGTTCCAACATTCTGGAAGTAGCTCTGGACTACCTGGCTTGCGGCCTGGATCCTGAGAAGGTTACTCTGTTTATCCAGTCTGCCGTGCCGGAGCTGACCGAGATCACGTTCTACTATATGAACCTGGTAACACTGAGCCGTCTGCAGCGTAACCCTACCGTTAAGGCTGAGATCCAGATGCGTGGTTTTGAGACCAGCATCCCTGTTGGTTTTGTAAACTATCCCATCAGCCAGGCTTCTGATATCACTGCTTTCAAGGCTACCGTAGTTCCCGTTGGTGAGGACCAGTTGCCCATGATTGAGCAGACCCGCGAGATCGTTCGTAAGTTCAACTCCATCTATGGCGATGTATTGGTAGAACCCGATGTCATGCTGCCTTCCAACAGCGCATGCTGCCGTCTGCCCGGCACCGATGGCAAGGCCAAGATGAGTAAGTCCCTGGGCAACTGCATCTACCTGTCCGACGAGGCTGAAGACATCCGCAAGAAGGTTATGAGCATGTACACCGACCCTGATCATATCAAGGTATCCGATCCCGGTAAGCTGGAGGGCAACACCGTATTCACGTATCTGGATGCCTTTGCTACCGACGAGCATTTTGCCAAATATCTGCCTGAGTATGAGAACCTGCAGGCACTGAAGGATCACTACACTAGAGGTGGTCTGGGCGATGTAAAGGTAAAGAAGTTCTTAAACAACGTACTGCAGGAGACTCTGGGCCCCATCCGCGAGCGCAGAAAGCAGTATGCTGAGAACATCGAGTGGGTATACGAAGTTCTGAAGAAGGGCAGCGATGAGGCACGTAAGGTTGCCGGCGCTACTCTGGATGAGATGAAGGCTGCTATGAAGATCAACTACTTTGAGGATGCCGATTTCCTGAAGGATTTCAGCAATAAGTAATCGTCGAGTATTTAAGTACAGTACGCATGAAAAATAAGAAACCCTGTCACGGTGTTGTGGCAGGGTTTTGCTGTTCAATGGGGACTGATTATGGTATAGTAAAAGAGAGTGATCAGACAAAAATGCAATGGTTTTAGCCCTGTCAACCTAAGGTTGACAAAAGGTGAGCCCCGCTTGGTAGCCAAAATGAGGCTGTTTTGTTACCATATGGATAGAAAATGACACAAACAAAAGGACATCAATAGAACAGGGAGGAGACAGCAATGACCATTGGTGAACGGATCGCCAGGATCCGAAAAGAAAACAATCTATCGCAGGAAGCCTTCGGCGAAGCACTGGGTGTAACCAGACAGGCTATTTCCAAGTGGGAGGCCGATGCCAATATTCCGGATGTGGATAAGCTGATGACCATGAGCCGGCTCTACGGAGTCAGCGTGGGATATATTTTAGGAATGGAAGAGGAGAATTCTTCCGGAGATGACACAGGCGAGGGGCAGGCAACTGGGGGAGGATCTTCAGAGGAACTGACCGAGGCCCAGCTTCGTATGGTGGAGGAGATCGTCAAACGCTATATCGATGCCATGCCTAAAGCAGTATACCGGGAGGAGAAGAATAGCTCTCAGGTTACACCGAAAAAGAAACCTCGTAGATGGATAAAAGTGCTGTGTACAGTGGTAGTGATCGGTTTGATCATTCATTTCTATAATACATTAGGGACCATGAAGAATCAGTACCAAAATCTGCAAAACAATCTGTACAATGTCCAGCATACCTTGAACAACCAAAGCTCCAATCTGACTCACCAGATCAAAGAGATCCTGGAAAATCAGAATGCTTTGCTGGTGGATTCCGGTTATGAGATTGATGGGTATGACTTGATCGCAGAAACGGTGACGCTGTCCATGCATGCGGAACCAAAGACCTATGCGCCGGGGATGAAGGTGTATTTTGGAACTAACAGTGATGGACAGGAGCTGACCGTAGAAGGAACCGCAGATGGACACCGCTACTGTGGCCAGATCACCTGTGCCTTGACGGACAGTATTTCCCTGTTTGTCCGGATCGAGAGAGATGGTGTCACTGAGACCCAGGTCATGGATTATCTGGGAGGATTGCGCTATGACAGTGCACCGGACTTTGGTGGTCATGGGACATTGGGGTTGTGGAATGAACCCATCGGCAAGGAAACCACCCAGCTGCGAGATGTTTTGATCGCATGGCATCATGAAAGTTCCGGAGCAAAGATCGGTGATGCCAAGGTGGCGAAATTGCAGGGTGTTCTTTATATCAATTATCAGGAATATCAGGTGTTTGAATTAACATTGGATAATGGCAAATATCTGAAGAACAATCCGGACAGTCAGATCGTTTACAGCACCATGATGGATATCCAGGTTCCGTTAAAAGAAGGAGACACCATTACAGTTACGACCCGCATGACAGATACTTACGGAAGAATATTTGAGTCCATTGAAAGTCACTTCTGCGTGGAAAACGGAATCATTGAGATTACCGATTATCCAGGACTGGACGATCTCCAGCGCGCCAGCACGATCGTTCCATGATCCGGCGATAGTATTTTGAAATAAAAGACGACATAAAAAAGAGTCCCCTCTCACACACTTAATTGCAGACAATTTGGTGTGAGAGGGGACTGCTTTTTATGAGTATTCGCCTATTTTAACTTAATAACCAAAGATCATGGAACGATCGATCTCAGCGATGGTGTGAGCACCGCACATCTCCATAGCGTCAGCCAGCTCAGCTTTCAGCTTGTCTACATATACCTGTACGCCTTCGGCACCGGCACCGTAGATCATATTTACGAAAGGACGAGCGATCAGAACACCGTCAGCACCCAGGGCCAGAGCCTTGAATACGTCGATACCGCTGCGGATGCCGCCGTCTACCAGGATGGTCATCTTGCCGCCTACAGCGTCAACGATGGCAGGCAGAACCTCTGCGGTGGAAGGGCACTGATCCAGTACACGGCCTCCGTGGTTGGATACGATGATAGCGGAAGCACCAGCCTCCAGAGCCTTCTTGGCACCGGCTACGGTCATGATACCCTTCAGGATGAAAGGCTTCTTAGCCCAGGCGGCTACCTGCTGCAGCTGTTCCACGGTCTTGGAACCGGCAGGAGGGGTCATATTTTTCAGGAAAGGCAGACCGGCAGCATCGATATCCATAGCAATAGCTACAGGGTTAGCAGGCTGCAGCAGCTCCATCTTCTTTTCGATCAGCTCCATATTCCAGGGCTTAACGGTAGGAACACCCAGACCGCCACTCTTTTTCAGCAGCTCGGATACGCCTTCCATGATGGCGGGGTTTACACCGTCACCGGTGAAAGCCAGAATACCGGCCTTGGCGCAGGCATCCAGCAGGATCTCGTTGTACTGCATATCGGCGTACTTGTCACCGTAGTGCATGGTCAGAGCGCCTACAGGGGCAGCAAATACGGGCAGAGCCATCTTGTAGCCAAACAACTCGCAGGAAGTGTCGGCAGGCTTGGTCTCGCAGATGGTGTCCATGTTGATGGACAGCTCCTGCCACTTCTGGTAGTTGCGGGCAGCTACGGTGCCGCTTCCCTTGGAACCGGGGCCGGGGATGCTGTTTTTACAGGCAATGCCGTTGCAAACGGGGCAGGATTTGCAGTAAGGGCCGATCTGGCCACGTGCGCTGGCTTGTACTTCTTGGTATGTCATATGATTTCCTCCTGACAGTTAGATTTTGCAAAATCAATTACTTCCATTTTACTATCGGTGTGATAGGAAGTCAAGGAAAGAAAGGCTTGTGAAAATAGTATCTCGAACGGACGATAAAATAAGGAGATGGATTAAAGTATAGGAAAAATGTGAATGGCAGAAAATACAAAAGAATGGAAAAACTGGGAAAACAAAGGGTTGACCGTGTGGTTGCTATGGAATATAATAAGATAGTAAGCATAGACTAACTTACGGGCTGATAATGAAAGATCAGTCACGATTTTATAAAAGACAGAACCGACTCAACGGATCCGTGATAGATTTGGTTGGTAGGATAAAGGAGACAAACGATGACACTGAGAGATTTAGCCATTGGCTTTAGTGCGGAGATCCTTTCCGTAGGCGGAGAGGGTGCCCTGCGCCAGCACTTTTTAGATATGGGTATCGTTCCCGGGGCAGAGCTGACGGTAGTAAAGTTTGCGCCTATGGGGGATCCCATGGAGATCGAGATCCACGGCTACGAGCTGACTTTACGTCTGGATGATGCACAGAAGATCCAGATCCAGCCCATCGTAGAACGTACCCAGACGTATGGCAATGTAAAGAATGCCGGCAGGGGCAAGCATCCCGGTTTCGGTGAGGGTGGTATTTTCCATTCCCGCAAAGATGAGACCCCTGTGCCTGAGGGAACTGTTCTGACCTATGCGCTGGTAGGCAACCAGAACTGTGGCAAGACCACTCTGTTTAATCAGCTGACCGGTTCCAACCAACGTGTGGGCAACTTCCCTGGTGTGACAGTGGATCGCAAGGATGGTGCCATCAAGGGATATCCCAATACTCAGGTCACCGACCTGCCGGGAATTTATTCCATGTCTCCCTACACCGGTGAGGAGATCGTATCCCGCAATTTTGTGCTGAATGAAAAGCCCAAGGCTATCATCAATATTCTGGATGCTACTAACATCCAGAGAAATATGTACTTGACCATGCAACTCTTGGAAATGAATGTGCCTATGGTAGTGGCACTGAACATGATGGATGAGCTGACCGGCAATGGTGGTGCCATCGACATTAACCAGATGGAAGAGCTGCTGGGCGTTCCGGTAGTGCCTATTACTGCCTCCAAGAACCAGGGTGTAGATGAACTGATCAAGCATGCCATCCACATCGCCTACTATCAGGAAAAACCTTTGCGTCAGGATTTCTGTTCTGATACCGATTATAAGGGTGCCGTTCACCGTTGTCTTCATGCGGTAAGTCACCTGATCGAAGACCATGCAGAGAGAGCAGGCCTTCCGGTACGCTTTGCTGCCAGCAAGCTGGTAGAGGGTGACGAGCTGGTGATGGAACAGTTGAAACTGGACCAGAATGAAAAAGAGACCCTGGAGCATATTATCTGCCAGATGGAAAAAGAAAGAGGTCTGGATCGCAGTGCGGCTATGGCTGATATGCGCTTCCGCTTTATCAGCAAGGTGTGCAGTCAGACGGTGACCAAGCCCCACGAAAGCAAAGAGCGTCTTCGCAGCGAGAAGATCGACAAGATCCTCACCGGTAAGTACACTGCCATTCCCTGCTTTATTGCCATCATGCTGTTGATGTTCCACCTGACTTTTAATGTGGTAGGTGCCTGGCTGCAGGGATTGTTGGAAGGTGGCGTAGAAGCTGTGACTGTGGCAGTAGATACCCTGTTGGGAAATGCCGGTGTCAATGAGGCCTTACATAGTTTGATCATCGACGGTATTTTTGCCGGTGTCGGTGGTGTACTCAGTTTCCTGCCCATCATTATCACACTGTTTTTCTTCCTGTCCATTTTGGAGGACAGTGGCTATACCGCCCGTGTGGCCTTCTTCATGGATAAGTTGTTGCGTAAAATCGGCTTGTCCGGTCGCAGTATCGTGCCGATGCTGATCGGTTTTGGTTGTACGGTTCCTGCTGTTATGGCCACCCGTACCCTCCCCAGTGAGAGAGACCGCAAGATGACTATTTTGCTGACTCCTTTTATGAGTTGTACGGCAAAACTGCCTATCTACGCTTTCTTCGTAGATGCCTTTTTCCCGGAGCATGGCGGTTTGATCATGACCGGTCTGTATGTGCTGGGTATTCTGGTTGGTATTCTGGTGGCATTCCTGTTTAAGGGTACCATGTTCAAGGGCGAGGCTGTTCCTTTTGTCATGGAGCTTCCTAACTATCGCATGCCCGGTGCCCGCAACGTGGCTCAGCTGTTATGGGAAAAGGCCAAGGATTTCCTGCAGAGAGCCTTCTCTGTGATCCTGCTGGCTACCATCGCCGTATGGTTCTTACAGAGCTTTGACCTGCGCCTGAATATGGTCGCCGATTCTCAGCAGAGCATCCTGGCTCTGGTGGCCGGATGGATGGAGCCTGTCTTTGCTCCCATCGGTCTGGGCGACTGGCGTATCTGTACCTCTCTGATCAGTGGCTTCATGGCCAAGGAGAGTGTGGTTTCCACGCTGGAGATCCTCTTTGGCGCCAGTGTTACTACTGCCCTGTCTTCTCTGACGGCAGCAGCCCTGTTGGTATTCAGCCTGCTGTACACTCCTTGTGTAGCAGCCATCGCCGCTGTGAAACGTGAGCTTGGCAGCAAGTGGGCCGTAGGTCTGGTGCTGTGGCAGTGTGCCGTGGCATGGGTGGCAGCTCTGGCAGTTCGCATGATCGGACTGATGCTGGGCATGGGCTGATCGTAACAGGAACTCAGAAATTACTTTTGTGAGAAATTATATAAGAAATCCCTTTGCATTGGCATGGTAGTGTGGTAAAATCAAAGGAGAAATATCCCGCTGACAAAGGAGGCTCCCATGGAGAGAAGAGATAAGACCAATTATTACCTGGATCTGGCAGATGTGGTGTCCAAGCGAGGCACCTGCCTGCGTCGTCGTTACGGTGCTGTTATTGTTAAGAATGACGAAGTCATCTCCACCGGTTATGTGGGAGCGCCCCGTGGCCGTAAGAATTGCACCGATGTAGGTACCTGCGTTCGTGAGAAGATGAACATTCCCCGTGGTGAGCGTTATGAGCTGTGCCGCAGTGTCCATGCTGAGGCCAATGCCATCATCAGTGCGGAGCGCGAGCGTATGATCGGTTCTTCCCTCTCCCTGTCCGGTCGTGAGATGAAGACAGGTGAGTATATCAAAAACTCCTGCTGCTGCTCCATGTGCAAGCGCATGGTGATCAATGCCGGTATCGAGACCGTCTACATCCGTGACGATGAGGACAATTACCGTCGTATCGCCGTGGAGGAGTGGATCGTCAATGATGAGTCCCTGGAAGGTGTCCGCGGCTATTAGAGAATCTGATTGGTAGTATGTAAAATAATGCATCCTCTCTATGAGTTTTCATAGGGAGGATTTTTATTTTGCGATCGCGGGGCAGGCCTCAAGGCTACCCGCAATCAAGGGAGACTTTGGTGTGGTTCTGAAAAAGAAATGCTGTTGACAAAACATAGGAAGAAGATATAATGATACATTGGTCATGGAAAAAATCCTATAAAAATATGATATGAAGGGGTAAAAAATGAGTACAAAAGAATGTAGTGTAAAAAACATCTACAATCTGGACGGAAGAGTTCCTGTTTTAAAAGCAATTCCATTTGGATTGCAGCATATTCTGGCTATGTTTGTAGCTAACTTAACACCGATTACCATCATTGCCGCAGCGGGCGGGCTTTCACAGGCAGAGATTGCAGTTCTTTTGCAAAATGCTATGTTTGTTGCCGGTATTGCGACATTGATTCAGTTATTCCCGGTGTGGAAAGTCGGTTCAAAACTTCCCATTGTTATGGGTGTTAGTTTCACCTTTGTAACAGTACTTTCTACAGTGGCAGTAAACTATGGTTACCCT
>JAFYLG010000050.1 GCA_017537225.1 Lachnospiraceae bacterium | reverse complement strand
GCCCAGCCACCGGGAAAGAAACTGCAGAACATGATGCAGTTGTCCGGTGGTGAGAAGGCTTTGACAGCCATCAGTCTGTTGTTTGCTATCCAGAACTTAAAGCCTTCACCGTTCTGTCTGTTGGACGAGATCGAGGCAGCTTTGGACGATAGCAATGTAGATCGTTTTGCCAACTATTTGGGCAAGTTGACCGATCATACTCAGTTTATCTTGATCACACACCGCAGAGGCACTATGCTGCGCGCAGACCGTCTCTATGGTATCACCATGCAGGAGAAGGGTGTATCCACGCTGGTTAGCGTAAATCTGACCGATGCAGAAGGAGGAGAAGCATGAGCGAAGAAAGAAAAGGCTTTTTCAGCCGGTTAAAAGCCGGTCTGGCAAAGACCCGTGACAATATCGTGTCCGGTATGGACAGCATTTTTAACGGTTTTTCTGAGATCGATGATGATTTTTATGAAGAGCTGGAAGAGACCATGATCATGGGAGACATGGGTGTAAACACCACCAATGCCATCCTGGAAGATCTGAAGAAAAAGGTAAAAGAGCAGCATATCAAAAAGCCTGCGGAGTGCCGCGAAATATTGATCCAGACCATCCGCGAAAAGATGGATCTGGGTGAAAATGCCTACGATTTTGAAAAGCAGCCTTCGGTTGTGTTGGTGATCGGTGTCAATGGTGTAGGCAAGACTACTTCCATT
Source organism: Lachnospiraceae bacterium (assembly GCA_017537225.1). Taxonomy (GTDB): domain Bacteria; phylum Bacillota; class Clostridia; order Lachnospirales; family Lachnospiraceae; genus RGIG7193. The sequence continues at coordinate 5,334 of JAFYLG010000050.1, read as the reverse complement.
GGCAAGTTGGCTGGTCAGATGAAGGCTCAGGGCAAGAAGGTCATCCTGGCTGCTGCTGACACCTTCCGCGCTGCTGCTACCGAGCAGCTGATCGAGTGGGCCGGTCGCGCCGATGTGGATATCATTCACGCTCAGGAAGGCAGTGATCCTGCCTCTGTGGTATTTGACGCTGTTAACGCCGCCAAGTCCCGTCGCGCTGATGTGCTGATTGTGGATACAGCCGGTCGTCTTCATAATAAGAAAAACTTGATGGAAGAACTGAAGAAGATCAGCCGTGTCATTGACCGTGAGTATCCTGGTGTCTACAAGGAGACTCTGGTAGTCCTGGATGCCAATACCGGTCAGAATGCCCTGGTACAGGCCAAACTGTTTATGGAGGCTGCTCCCATCAGTGGTATTGTGCTGACCAAGATGGACGGCACTGCCAAGGGTGGTATTGCCGTAGCAATCCAGTCTGAATTAGGCATTCCTGTTAAGTACATCGGTGTAGGCGAGCGTATGGACGATCTGCAGAAGTTTAATTCCGATCAGTATGTACGTGCCCTGTTTGAAAGACAGGAGTCTGCAGACCAGTAATTTTTAACGGAGATTTATTATTTACGGAGGATCATATTATGCAGCAACTGAGTCTGGAAAAGTTTCAGGAAGCCAGCCAGGTAGTTTCTCAAATAGCTCATGAGACCAACCTGGTTTACAGTGAGTATTATAGTGAATTAAGCGGAAACGAGATCTATTTCAAGCCGGAGAACCTGCAGTATACCGGTTCTTATAAGCTGAGAGGTGCCTATTATAAAATCAGCACCCTGACGGAGGAGGAGAAGGCCCGTGGTCTGATCACTGCCTCTGCCGGCAACCATGCTCAGGGTGTGGCTTATGCTGCCCGTGCCTTTGGTGCCCCTGCTACCATCGTCATGCCTGTGACCACTCCTTTGATCAAGGTGAACCGTACTAAGAAATACGGTGCCAATGTGATCCTGCACGGTGATGTGTATGATGATGCCTATGAATATGCCCGTCAGTTGTCCGAGGAGCAGGGCTTGACCTTTGTGCATCCTTTCAATGACTTAGCGGTAGCAACCGGACAGGGTACCATTGCTCTGGAGATCCTGCGTGAGCTTCCAGATGCAGATTATATTCTGGTGCCTATGGGAGGCGGTGGCTTAAGTACCGGTGTGGCTGCGGCTGCCAAGATGCTCAATCCTGATATTATCGTGGTAGGTGTAGAGCCTGCTGGTGCTAACTGTATCCAGCAGTCTCTGCGTCAGGGAAAAGTAGTGACTCTGCCTCACGTAAATACCATCGCCGATGGTACCGCAGTAAAGACTCCCGGCGATAAGCTGCTTCCTTTGATCAGCCAGTATGTGGATGAGATCATCACGGTAGAGGATTCTGAACTGGTAGTTGCCTTCCTGGAAATGATGGAGAATCATAAGCTGGTAGTGGAAAACTCCGGTTTATTGTCTGTTGCCGCACTGCGTCATTTGAAGCGTGTTAAGGGCAAGAAGATCGTTTCTGTGCTTAGTGGCGGCAATATGGACGTAGTTACCATGGCATCTGTGGTACAGAGTGGTCTGATCCTTCGTGATCGTATCTTTACTGTTTCTGTTCTGCTGCCGGATAAGCCCGGTGCACTGGCCAAGGTAGCTGATCTGATCGGTGAACTGCAGGGCAGTATTATCAAGCTGGATCACAACCAGTTTATCAACATGAACCGCAGTGAGTCTGTAGAACTGCGTATTACGTTGGAGGCTTTTGGTACCGACCACAAGAACCAGATCGTTCGTACTTTGGATGAAAAGGGATATCGTCCTAAGCTGGTGGGTACTACCGGAACTTATTCTATGTAAATGAGCAATAAGAGGCTGTTTTTAATCAGCCTCTTTCTTTTGTTTTTATGATATGATATAGTTAATTATGATATTGATTATTACAATTTTGATAATGCTCGGGAGAAATAATGTACAAAAACATTGTATTTGATTTATATGGTACTTTAGTAGATATTCATACCGATGAATTTAAGATGGAGTTTTGGCAGAAGATGGCGGATTATTATGAGGTGCATGGTGCAAGTTATGATCCTCAGGAATTGTCTATGCGCTATGGTCAGTTGATTGCTGAGCAGGCGGCTGCCATGCCAGAGGGGGGCGAAGTGGATTTGGGACAGGTCTTTGCAGATCTATACATAGAGAAAAATCCTAAGATTCTTTTGAATTCTCAAGAGTGGTCTGTCTCTGCTAATTGGGCAGAACTATCTGCTAAATCTCAGCAACTGATCATTGAAACCGCTGCTGCATTTCGTCGTTTCTCCATGGAGAAACTGCGTCTTTTCGACGGTGTGATCCAGATGATGGATGGCTTGAAAGAAGCTGGTAAGAAAATTTATCTGCTGTCCAATGCCCAGGCGTTGTTTACCCGCGCGGAGTTGCAGCTGACAGGGCTGGAAGGATACTTTGATGGGATCCTGCTGTCCTCGGATGCAGGTTATAAGAAGCCGTCCAAGGAATTTTATAGTCTGTTGAAAGAGCGCTTTGGTGCCTTGCCAGAGGAATCCTTGATGATAGGCAATGATGATATCGCTGATTGTCATGGCGCTGCCGGGGTTGGGATGGATAGTTTATATATCTACACTGAGCAGTCACCGAAACAGGAAGTGCCACTGCCTGAGAATTGTCGGGAGATCAAAGATATTCGTGAAGTACTAATTTTGGCATTGACTTAGTTGCTGAAATTTATGAATGAGATGAGGGAGATACTATGGAAAAGAAGATTTTATTTCTGGATCTTGATGGAACTTTGCTGAATGATAAAAAAGAAATTACTGAGGAGAATCTGGCTGCCATCGACAAAGCTATCGAAGTTGGGCATGCTGTAGTTGTAACCACGGGTCGTCCTCGCGGCGGTATTATCGCTCAGATCAAAGCTCTGAAGATGGATCGCCCTGGATGCTATGCTATTGCAGCCAATGGAGCCACTATTTATGACACTCATACAGGGGAAGTAATCTACGAAAATGGAGTTCCCAAAGAGTATTTACGTTATGCTTTTGATGAAGCTTATAAGTATGGTGTGTTTCCTCAGACATATACTCGCGAAGCTGTCTTAGCTGAGTGTGATACACCGGAGTTGCAATATTACTGTAATCTAGTCAAAATGTCCTACGAAATCGCGGAGGATGTATCAGCTGTTTTAGACTATGATCCTATCAAGATGCTGTTTATCCACTTGGATGATCGCAATAAGCTGGAAGCTTTCCGCGCCCATATGGAATCCTGGTATCAGGAAAGAAAACTTGAGGTGTTTTTCTCCTGTGATCGCCATTTAGAATGGTTGCCAGAGGGAGTAAATAAGGGAAGTGGTGTCCGTTTCCTTAGCGAATATCTGGGCATTTCCTACGAAAACACCCTGGCTGCCGGAGATGCGGAGAATGATATCTCCATGCTGCAGGCGGTAGCTACGCCTTGTGTCATGAAGAATGCCCGTCCGGAGATGTACAAGTACGGAAAGTACATCACGGAGAGAGATAATAATCATTCCGGTGTGGCGGAGATTATTGAGAGGTTTATGCTGTAAGGTAGAATGTTTGGTCAGCATTAGAGTGATACACTTTTTCGCATGGCGGCATGTTGGTCATGTGCTTCGCACGATAAAAAAGAGAAACCTTGGATGAGATCATGTAAACATGATCCTACCAAAGTTTCTCTTTTTTGCATTGCTCATAGCTATCGTGCAATTTGGTGACTGTGGATGTCTATTTTTTATATAATTTTTATTTACAGCAGATGAATACGATGCTCCTCGCATACCTTGCGCATCTCATCAGACCACTCACTGGCCTGTACTTCGCCTACGTGAGCGCGGTCTAACAACAGCATGCACAGTCTGGACTGTCCGATACCGCCGCCGATGGTGTAGGGCAGTTCTTTGTTTAACAGCATCTGATGGAAGGGCAGGCTGAGACGATCGGTGCAGCCGGCTTTTTCGCACTGAGCTACCAGACTGTCTTCGTCGACGCGGATACCCATACTGGAGATTTCCAGAGCGCAGTCTAACAGATCGTACCAGAACAGAATATCGCCGTTTAACTGCCAGTCATCATAGTCAGGAGCTCTGCCGTCGTGGGGTTCACCATTTGACAACTTGTCACCGATATGCATCAGGAAAACACAGCCGTATTTCTTGGTGATGGCATTTTCACGCTGCTTGGGTGTCAGATCGGGATAGAGCTCCAGCAATTCTTCAGAGGTTACAAAGGTAATGTCCTCAGGCAGTTTCTTTACGGCCTGGGGATATTTGTACCAAACCTCATGTTCCATATGCTTGATCACCTTGAAGATCTGCCGCACAATGGACTTCAGAGTCTCCTCGGTACGTTCACTTTTATCAATGACCTTTTCCCAGTCCCACTGGTCTACATAGCAGGAGTGAAGATTATCCAGATCCTCATCTCTGCGGATTGCGTTCATATTGGTGTACAGACCTTCGCCCACGTTGAAGCCATAGCGACCCAGAGCCATACGTTTCCATTTGGCCAGTGAGTGAACGACTTCTACTTCTTTGCCATTGAGACCCTTCAGGTCAAAGGCAACAGGACGTTCTACGCCGCTTAAGTTGTCGTTCAAACCAGAGTCAGTGCGAACAAACAGAGGAGCAGAGATACGCTCCAGATTCAACTGACGGCCAAATTCCTTTTGAAAAGTATCGCGGATATATTTAATAGCGGCCTCTGTCTCACGGACAGTCAGGCGGGGATCGTAGTTTTCAGGTAAGATCAAGCTCATAGTTTAAGTCTCCTCAGATGAATTTAGCAATTCATTTCATTAAAGTATAGAATACACTTAAGTCAAAGATTCGTCAAACCTTTTTTGCGTCAAATCCATATAAAATTGAAAAATCTCCCCGAAAAATGATGTCCGGGGAGATAAAACACCGTTTAAATCTCAGTCAACCCTTCCAGACTGGGACTGGCCATGAGAGAGTAATTGGTGTGGTAGATAACGAAACCAGGCTTACCACCGGTGGCGCGCTTGACTTCTTTACGTTTTACATAGTCGATCTCTACCTTTTCACTGTCGCGGCCCTTGGAATAGTAGGCTGCCAGTGCACTGGCCTCTTCGAATACACGGTCGGGAAGCTCTTTGCCCTCCGTTTTTACGATGACATGGGATCCGGGAACACCTTTGGCATGGAACCACCAGTCGCCGCCATCGGCGATCTGGAAAGTCACTTCTTCGTTCTGGAAGTTATTCTTACCCACATACATGTGGAAGCCTTCGCTGCAAATATAGTGGAAAGGCTGGCGGATGGTACGCTTTTCGTTCTTTTGTCCCTTGT
>JAFYLG010000049.1 GCA_017537225.1 Lachnospiraceae bacterium | reverse complement strand
GAGGCCAACGATATCGACGCAGCCCTGATCCACGAGGCAGCTATTGGTAAGATCGCCGGCGAGCAGATCATCAAGCTGATGACTCTGGGCCTGACCGAGGAAGAGGCCGAGGAGCAGATCATCAACGGTTTCTTAAAATAAATAGAATATAATGAGATTTGGGGGGTTTTCCGGAGAGATCTGGAGAACTCCCTTGTTTTATGAGAAAAATTTGATACAATGAAAGTATAGACGAACAAAAGAAAAAGGAGGAAAATACATGCTATCTTCAAAACAAGCAACGATGGTGATCAAGATCCTATCTCTGTGTCTGGCAGCGGCCCTTTCCTTCTTTGTGGTCACGACAAAGATGCCGGAGACTGCTTTTGTGAAAGAGTCTATGGAGAGCGTAGAGGAAAGCAGTGACACGGTGATGAAGCTTTCGGCAGCTACTTTGTCTACAGCCCTGGCCATCTCGGCCCTGCCGGATGACTTTGCCACTCCGTTGGCGCAGAGTCTGTCGGATATGAATATCTATTTTATTGCCATATTGGTGATCCTGTTTTTGGAAAAGATCCTGGTTCGTTATGGAATCCAGCTGGCCTTTGCCGTGCTGATTCCACTGGCCTGTCTGGCCGGAGTGATTTCTGTGGTCACGAAGAAGACATTTTTAAAGGGATTTGCAGCCAGACTGTGTGCCCTGGCGTTGGCGGTAGCCTTTGTAGTTCCTTGCAGCACACATATCACCAATGTGGTAGCAGCGGATATGGCGGTATATGTGGACTCTACCATTGTGGAGACAGAAGATGGTGCAGACAAATTGAACGAGGCCATGGAAGGCGGCGATGAGACCAAGACTATGTTTGAGAAGTTGTCGGATCTGCTGCAGACAGCCATTCGCGATATGTCGGATCTACTGCTTCATTTTCAAAATACCATCCGTAAATGTATGAACTCCATCGCGATCCTGATCCTGACCAATTGTCTGATGCCCCTTCTGACATTCGTCATTCTCAAATGGATCTTAAAGGAAACCTTTCAGATCGTGATCCCCATGCCTGTGGCCGCGATGAAAAAGCGTCGCAAAGGTGGCGTGGAGACTTCCATTGTGGAGGAGGAGCAATCATGAAAAATAAGCAGAAGTATTTAAATATCGTTGCCGGTATTCTGGGTGCAGTGCTTCTCGTTGTGGTATTGTGGGGGCTGGCCCAGGGCAAGAATCCGTTACATATGGAGATGGATGATGGGATCCAGCAGATCGATCTGGACACCATCTACCTGAAAAACAGCGGTGTGGAAGTGAATTTCTCTGACGTGATCGTCTCTGGTCAGCATGAGACTCGCAAGCTGATCGTCAGCACTCAGGAGGGAAAAGTCACTACCAAGCTGACGGATCGCCTGATCAACAAGCTGGATTTTGATTTTCTGAAAAAGACACAGAATATATCTTACACCGGTGTGGGATATTTTGTGGTGGATCTGGATAACCTGACCGCCGCCAATGTGATCCAGGACAAGATCAACAAGACCGTCACCATTCGTATCGGACACCCTTATTTGCAGGCCATTGAGATCGATCCCAACAAGATCATCATCGAAGATGTGAAAGAAGGTTTGCTGGCCCGCGGTGATATCGAACTGACGGTAGCTGATTATAACGCCATCGAAAAGGATCTGCGCGCTCGTCTGCAGGAGAAGTTTGACACAGCCGCCAACGGTCAGGAGGCAGCGGATATTGCCTTGAAAATGGTCAGGGAAATCTATGAGCCCATCGTAAAGGCCATTGACCGACGATATACTGTGATCGTGGAATATAAGTAATATTTGAAAAAGGAACTCACAGAAGTATGAAGAAGTTACTTGTGGTAATCAGCATATTGTGTCTGGCAGGAGGACTGTTGGCCTGTAAGAAAGCGCCTGTAACAGATGGCGTCGGTCAGTATACAGAAGGAAACAGTCAGGCTGCCTGGCAAGAGCAATATGATCTGGGTCTTCGTCTGTTAAACGAAGGCAGTTATGAAGATGCTATCCTGGCTTTTACTGTGGTGATCAACATCGATCCCAGAAATATCGATGCTTACATTGCCCGTGCCCAGGCCTATGTGTATGCAGGAGAGAGTGTTGAGAATCTGTCCCAGGCTATTGTTGACCTGGAGAAGGTATTGTCTATTGACGAAAAAAATGTAGAAGGCTGGCTGATGTTGGCCGATGCCTATATTCGTCAGGGTGATTTTGACAAGGCATTGGAGATTCTGAAAGAAGGTTTGGATAAGACTGGTGGAGATCCTGCTATCGCAGATAAGATCAGCGAGCTGGAGTCCGGTGATATTTATGATAGGAGTGGCCGGATACGTCGCCGTAGTTTTTATGACGGTGAGGGAAATCTGATTTATTATCATACTTTTACTTACGACAGACAGGGACGAGAAGCATCCGTCACTTCCTTTGATGGAGCAGGTGTACAGACTGGATATGTGGATCTGGCTTATGACGTCAATGGAAATGCACTGGTTGTTTATAGTTATGCAAACCATACGGGAGAAGTGGGTCGCAATGAGTTAGAGTATGATTCGGCAGGGTATCTTATCGAAGAGCGCCACTATGGCGCAGACGGTGCCATGTGGGGACGTTTTGTGCATCAGTATGACGATCAGGGTAGGGAGATCGGGACAGAACAGTACGACAAAGAAGGATATTTGATGGAACGGTCTGAAATTACCTTTGATGCTTGGGGAAATATGATAGAAGATCGTCGTTATGACAGTGAGGGCGATCTTTGGGGGCGTTATGTATATGAATACGATGAGAACGGAAAAGAATTGTCCTATTCCAGTTATGACTGGGAAAATCGGTTGGAGTGGAAGCGGATCTATCTCTATGATGATGCTGGGAATTTGATGGGATTTGATGAGTACGATGCGGAAGGGAATTTGATTCGATCCGGGGTATATGAATAGTTTCCGGATAAAACTGAGAAAAAGAAAAGCGCCGAGTTCGGCGCTTTTCTTAAGTTTCATTCGCAATCCATTTTTTTAAGTTTGTCGGTGTCTTCGATATAGGTTTCTACATAACCGCATTCTGGGCACGCAGCACATTTGATTTTACCAAAAAAGCCTTTAAACCTACCTTTTCGAACATCAATGCCGTAGGCACCATTGCTCACCATTACGCTTAAATCTTCTATCATCTTTGTTTGGCAACGAATACATTTTCTCATAATGTCTTCCTTTTTTCCTGTGCTTTTACGATCTCTTTATAATAATCTACTGCACCGGGCAGGCAACCGGTCTCGATATTTTCATTCAGACCATGCATACCGGCCAGCTGTTCGGGACCGTAATTGACAGGGCTAAAACGAACGCAACTGTCGCAGACCTCATCGTAGAAACGGGCGTCAGTACCGCCGGTCACTACATAGGGCATAACACCGATGCCGGGGAAGCAGGTGTGGATGGTATCGCTGGTGATGGCAAAGGCCTCACCGGTCAGATCCAGGGAAGAAGAAGGGGTACCGGTATAGAGAACTTCGGTCTCCAGACCGTACTGCTTAGCCAGATCGGTGATGACCTGGATGCTTTCCTCGGTGCTCTGATGAGGAATGAAACGCAAGTTAGCGCAGACACTGGCTTCCTGAGGCAGGACATTGTAGCCATTGGATCCGGACTGCATGGTAAAGGCGATGGTAGTCTGCAGCATGGCAGCAGCCTGGGCGCTGATCATGGGCATGACTTTCTTTAAGATAGGCTTAAACAGCCACAGATTGGTCATGACCAGACGCAGACCGAAGTTGCTGCAATAAGGAGCTAATACACCAAACATGGCTTCCACCGCAGGGGAGAATTCCACGCGGAAGGGAGTCTTCTTTTCTACCTGGGCGATAAACTTGGCCAGACGGGGGATGGGGGTGTTTTTGCCGGGAGCGCTGGCATGACCGCCGGTACTGCGGGCAATAAACTTTACATCGCCATAGCCTTTTTCAAAAATACCTACGGCGGCAAAGTGTCCGTTGACACCACCGATGGGATTCTGGATGATGCTGCCGCCTTCGTCAGACAGCATAAACAGCTTGATACCGTGGTCCTTCAGCCAACCGGCCAGCTTGGGGGCGCCGGAGCCACCGATCTCTTCGGTACAGCTGCTGGCCAGGTACACATCACAGGCAGGCACATAGCCTTCAGCCATCATTTCTTCCGCTGCCTGCAAAAATGCCATCAGGCTGCATTTAGTGTCAGCAGCGCCGCGGCCCCATACCTTGCATTCGGCGATGGTGCCGGAGAAGGGAGGGTATTTCCACTGACCGGTGGATTCTACT
>JAFYLG010000048.1 GCA_017537225.1 Lachnospiraceae bacterium | reverse complement strand
GGTTCGAATCCACCTTCCCCCACTCAAAAAACAATTTCATATTGTTTAACGTCGCGGGATGGAGCAGTCCGGAAGCTCGTCGGGCTCATAACCCGAAGGTCGCAGGTTCAAATCCTGCTCCCGCAACTCACGTGCCCAGATAGCTCAGTTGGTAGAGCAATGGACTGAAAATCCATGTGTCGCTGGTTCGATTCCGGCTCTGGGCACTTTTTTAATGCAAAAAAAGATACTGCAGTAATGAGGAGTAAACCACGTCCACATACTGCAGTTTTTTTATTTTCAAATTAGTATTCTTTATGAAAAGACTTTCGGAAATATTATAAAAAGGATTATAAAAAGGAACGTCAAAAGGCATAAATAAAATAGAATATTTTAGAGAATATAAAAAAGAATAATAAAAAGAATCTTCAAAAAAGTAGGAAACCTTTACTTTTAGTTAAGACCATGATACAGTAACAAAAGAATATCTTAATGGATAGGAGATTGCCTTAATGGGAAAGATTTTTTATCTAATGGGAAAAAGTGCCTCTGGCAAAGACACCATATTCCGTTTATTGATGGAGCGTTTTTCATATTTGAAAACAGTAGTGATGTATAGTACTCGTCCTATACGTGATAACGAGGTAGAGGGACGTGAATACTTTTTTGTGAGCCGTGATTATCGTCGAGATATGGAGGCGAAAGGAAAAGTGATCGAATGCCGTACTTATCACACGATCGCTGGTCCCTGGGATTATTTTACGGTGGATGATGGTCAGATCGATTTGGAGAACCATGATTATCTAATGACTGGCACATTAGTTTCTTATCAGAAGATGAAAGAATATTATGGAGAGGATGTTATGATCCCTCTTTATATTGATCTGGATGATGGACTGCGTCTGGAAAGAGCTTTGGGTCGAGAGAGACAGCAGCAGATTCCTAAGTACAAAGAAATGTGTCGTCGTTTTCTGGCAGATGCAGATGATTTTTCGGAAGAAAATCTGGAGGCAGCCGGGATCGTAAAGCGTTATATCAACGAAGATTTGAAGGAGTGCCTGGAAGAGATATCTTCTGTGATTCGTTCTTTTTGCTAGATGATAGGTATTATAAATAGCCTTGGTTTTGGAACTGATCCATTGAGCCAGGGCTTTTTATTATATTATTGGAAAATGTTATATCATCGAAAATGATATATAAAAAAGGGATACATTTTGAAAGTATAAAAGATATCGAAGATGTTTAAGGTTTTAAATGTTTAAAAATGATTTTATTCGATAAATATTCATAAAGAAAAGATAGTAATTCTGCCGGCTTTATGTTATAATTTACGTTGGGTTTTTATCCACAGTATTTCTTCAGACAAGGAGGTGTTTCCATGCCTGGTTTTTCTGATATTCTCGGTAACGAAATGATTAAAGAATACTTCGAGCGCACATTGTCTAACGGCCAGATTTCTCATGCTTATATTTTGACTGGCGAGGCAGGTATGGGACGAAAAACTTTGGCAAAAACCTTTGCCATGACTTTGTTGTGTGAAGAAAATCATTCCAATCAGGATCCTTGTGGTCAGTGCCATTCCTGCATACAGTTTCAGTCAGATAACCATCCCGATGTTATCTATGTGACTCATGCGAAAGAAGGTATCGGTGTTGATGATATTCGCGAACAGATCAATGGTACGGTTCAGATCAAGCCTTATAGCAGTCCGTATAAGATTTATATTGTAGATGAAGCGGAGAAAATGACAGTACAGGCTCAAAATGCTTTATTGAAAACGCTGGAAGAACCGCCGGCTTATGTGGTCTTCCTGCTGTTGACTACCAGAGCAGATTCTTTCCTGCCTACGATTTTATCCCGGTGCATCACTTTGAAACTGAAGCCACTGTATGATGAAATGATCCGTGAGTATCTGATGGATCGTTTACATGTACAAAAACAAGATGCTGATGTCTATACGGCATTTGCCAGAGGTAATCTGGGTAAGGCCATTGCATTGTCTTCTTCCGATTCTTTTGCGGATATGCGTTATTCTGTTATGTCATTATTGAGGAATGCTCGCAGCATGGATACCGTTGTGATGCTGGAGACAGTGAAGCGCTGGAAAGAAGATTGTTTAGATATCCAGGAGTGTCTGGAGTTTATGCAGTTATGGTATCGGGATGTTCTGATGTTTAAGGCCACTCAGGATATGTCCGGATTGATTTTTAGAGAAGAGTATAAACACATCAGAGATACTTCCACCAAGTCATCGTTCCGTGGTATCGAGGCGATTTTAGAGGCAATTGACAAAGCCAAACAGCGTCTGGAAGCCAATGTTAATTATGAATTGACTATGGAACTTCTGTTGTTAACGATAAAGGAGAATTCATTATGATAAAAGTAACAGGTGTACGCTTCCGGTCCGCCGGCAAGATATACTATTTTGATCCTGCTAATTTTGATATCAAAAAAGGCGACAATGTCATCGTAGAGACTGCTCGCGGCGTAGAGTTTGGTACCGTAGTCATGGGGATCCGTGAGGTTGAGGATGATAAAGTAGTTTCTCCTTTGAAGCCCATCCTGCGTATGGCAACTCAGAAGGATCAGGAGACTGTAGAGCGCAATCGGGAGAGAGAAAAAGAGGCTTTTGATATCTGCCAGGAAAAGATCAGAAAACATGATCTGGATATGAAACTGGTGGATGCAGAGTATACCTTCGACAACAATAAGGTATTGTTCTATTTTACTGCGGATGGTCGTGTGGATTTCCGTGAGTTGGTCAAGGATCTGGCTGCCGTATTTAAGACCCGTATTGAACTGCGTCAGATCGGTGTTCGTGATGAGACCAAGATCCTGGGTGGTATCGGCATCTGTGGCCGTCCTCTGTGCTGTCATAGCTGGATGCCTGAGTTTATTCCCGTTTCTATCAAGATGGCCAAGGAGCAGAATTTGTCTCTTAACCCTACTAAGATCTCCGGTACTTGCGGTCGTTTGATGTGCTGCCTGAAGAACGAACAGGATACTTATGAGTATTTGAACAGCAAACTGCCTGGTGTAGGCGATTATGTGACTACCGAAGATGGTTTAAAGGGTGAGGTAGCCAGTGTCAATGTGCTGCGTCAGACGGTAAAGGTCATCGTTAGCCTGGATAAGGATGAAAAAGAAATTAAAGAATACCCTGTAGACCAGTTAAAATTCCGTCCCCGCAAGAAAAAAGGTAAGGGCGGTAAGGATAATGACGCAGATATGAAGGAATTAGCAGCTCTGGAAGATAAAGAAAAATCCAAGCTGTAATACTTGAATTAGAAAAAGGATACAGTAATATATGGAGCTGAGAGAGAACGAGAGAATTGATGAACTCCATCGCAACGGATATCGCATCATTCAAAATTCTAAAAAATTTTGTTTTGGTATGGATGCGGTACTGTTATCAGGATTTGCGTCAGTGAAACCGGGCAGCCGTGTTCTGGATATGGGAACTGGCACGGGCATCATTCCCATTCTTCTGGAGGCAAAGACCGAAGGGCATCATTTTACCGGACTGGAGATTCAGCCGGAATCGGCGGATATGGCTCGCCGCAGTGTTGCTCTCAATGGTTTGGAAGATAAGATCGCCATTGTAACCGGCGATATCAAGGAGGCCTCCCGGATTTTTGGTGGGGCTTCTTTTGATGTGGTGACCTGCAATCCTCCTTACATGGAAGGAAATCATGGTTTGAAAAATCCGGAGGATGCCAAGGCCATTGCACGGCATGAGGTTCTTTGTAATCTGGAGGATGTGATCCGTGAGGCTGCCGCGGTATTAAAACCGGGTGGACAGTTGTATATGGTCCATCGTCCCAGAAGATTGGTGGATATCATCACGCTGATGACAAAATATAAGATCGAGCCCAAGCGTATGAAGCTGGTGCACCCTTATGTAGGTGAGGAAGCCAATATGGTATTGATCGAAGGAAGTCGTGGCGGCGGACGCCAGATGCGTGTGGAAAAGCCCCTGATCGTGTATCAAGAGCAGGGAGTATACACCGACGAGATCTACGATATTTACGGATATTAATAGAGATATTTCTTATTGACGATACACAGAGGAGGTCACTATGGCCGGTAAATTATATTTGTGTGCCACACCCATTGGCAATCTGGAGGACATCACCTATCGTGTTCTGCGTATTTTAGGCGAGGTGGATCTGATCGCAGCGGAGGATACCCGCAATACCATCAAGCTGCTCAATCATTTTGAGATCAAGACCCCTATGACCAGCTATCACGAATACAATAAAGTAGACAAAGCCCGTGAGTTGGTTCGCCGCATGCAGGAAGGTATCAATATTGCTTTGGTGACCGATGCAGGTACACCTGCTATCTCTGATCCCGGTGAAGAGTTGGTGCGTCAATGTGTGGAAGCCGGTGTGGAGGTGACCAGTCTGCCCGGTGCGGCAGCCTGTATTACGGCTCTTACCCTGTCAGCGTTATCCACAAGACGCTTCTGTTTTGAGGCGTTTTTACCCACGGATAAGGGAGAGAGAGCGCTGGTGCTGGAGGATCTGAAGAGAGAGAGTCGTACCATTATCCTGTATGAAGCACCTCACCATCTAAAAAAGACGCTGGAAGAGTTATATAGCGTCCTGGGAGACAGACCTATCGCACTGTGTCGTGAGTTGACTAAGAAGTTCGAAGAAGTTCGCCACAGTACGTTGGCTGCCGAGGTGGAGCGTCTGCAGACTCAGGATCCTCGCGGTGAGTATGTACTGGTGATCCAGGGAAAATCCTTTGCGGAGCAGAAAAAAGAGTCAGAGGAAAACTGGCAGCAGCTGTCCATTGCAGAGCATATGCAGCATTATCTGGATGCCGGTGTGGATAAAAAAGAAGCCATGAAGAAGGTGGCCAAGGATAGAGGAGTCTCTAAGAGGGATATCTATCAGGCGCTGCTGGATGAGGAATAAAGAATAAATTCAAAAATAAAAAGATCTGAGTTTTGATCCATAGGATCAGTCAAAACTCAGATCTTTTTTTTGTAACTCGCATTCGGTTCATTTAGGAGAATAATCAGCATAGAAGCAATAGCTCATAGTGCCCTGATTAGGGCCCCATTGAACAACGATCTCATAGATATATCCACCTTCCAGCAGATGGATCTGCCCGTCTTCTACGGTCATCGTTTGAAATTCTGCAGAATGATCATTCCAGCAAGATTCGTCCCAATAACGTACCGTGATATCCTTGGGATTGCCAGGAGCATTATGGAATTGTAGCGTTAGCAGAGGTAAAGTTGTTTTTAATCGAACCAGACGATCTTCACGATCCAGGGGATGGATACTCTCTGAGGTGATCCACATGGTCATTCCCTCTGCGTCAGTAAAAAACCAATAGATCTGATGGAAATCGGCATCAAAAGACGTTTCCTTGTTAGATACAGAGAGAGTCGGGTAAGGAATAGTAACGCCAGAGGGCAATGTTTCCTGAGGTGAAGTTTCCGGCCCCGTAGTGGTAGGAACTGCGGATTCCGGTTTTTTGTTTTGATCAGCTTCTATGTAAGTATCTTCGAAATGTTCCTGGTTGCTATAGTGATTGTCCATATTAGCAGCATCCTCGGCTGTTTTACTTCCACCGACGGTCCACAGGAAGCCAACTCCCACCAGCAGGCAGATACTGGCGGCCAGGCTGCCCCATTTTATGATTTCTCTTTGTATTATTTTTTTTCGAAAACTATGGAATATGCGGTCAGACATAGTTGATGATTCTGTCTCCTGACGCAGTTTATCCACAGATTCTATCAGATCGTCGTCGATCATCCCCAAAGCATCCTGTAATTGTTCTTGAGTCATAACAAAAATCCCTCCTTTCTCAGATGGGTCTGCAAGCCCTGGCGGGTACGATGCAGCATACTTTTGGCCTTGGATTCACTCATGTGGCAGAGGGCAGCAGCCTCTTTAAGAGAATCCAAAAAGAAATATCGGGAGATAAACAAAGTACGTGCTTCTTCCGGAAGGCTGCGCAGGTAGGAGCTGATAGCCTGTGCCAGAAGCTTGCTGTCGGCAGTTTGCTCCGTGGTATTCCCATTGGAAAGGCAGTCGTTCAGTTCGTCCAGAGACAGAGTATACTGAGAAGCTTGTCGTTTCTGGCGATTATGCCGGCGGAAAATATCGATGGACACCCGTCGGGTGATTTTTGCTAAATAAGTAGAAAGGATGCTGGGTCGATGAGGTGGCATAGAATTCCAGGCATGGAGGTAGGTGTCATTGACGCTTTCCATACTGTCTTCCAGATCCGACAGGATGTTATATGCGATTTTGGTCAGGTAGTGACCGTATTTGTCCTGGGTTTCTCTAATGGCAGATTCGTCTCTTTGCCAGTAGAGAGCTACAATGGCGTCGTCCTGCATGGCAATCCTCCTTTCCTTTTTTGGATATTCTCATAGCTGATATAAAAATGTATGTAGTAGGGAGATAAGATTTCTTACACAGATATATCTCGTCAAATTGTAAAACAAGTTGCAATAAAATAAAAAATAGCGAGCAAAAATTGAAAAATTATTATAAAAAATATTGTTAAACTCAAAAAGTAATGATGACAAAAGATCATATGATCTGTAATTAAATTTTAACATAGAAAGCAGGACATGTCATATATATATAAAGAAAAATATAAATAGTATAGGATCATATCAGATACCACAAGATGTAGTATATATGACACTTTATCACTTTAAAGGAAAATTGTCGTGCAGTTTACACAAAAAGAGAAAAAAATGTAGATACTTTACAAATGTACATTTACAAAGGAAATGTAAAAAGATATTGACTCTTTTGTGCAACTCTGCTATAATTGTTTCATCGGCATGGGGGAAAATAAAAGAATTGCCGAAATATCCTAACTAAATCTAGGAAAGGAAGGAACATTTTATGAAGAAGTTTGTAGCAATGTTACTGGCACTGATGATGGTGCTGAGTCTGGCTGCCTGTGGTGCACCCGCAGACGATCAGGGTGGAGCTGATGACGGTTACAAGATCGCTATCGTTCCCAAGATGACTTCTATCGCTTGGTTTGAGCGTATGGAGGCTGGTATTAAGGATTACAACGCTGCAAAGGGTACCAACTATTTCTACGGCGGTTCTTCTGACGGTGCTGGTCAGGCTGCTTACGTAGAGGGTCTGCTGGCTCAGGATTATGACGCTATCTGCGTTGTACCTTTTGACACCGAGGCTCTGGAGCCCATCCTGCAGAAGGCAAGAGAGCAGGGTATCGTTGTTATTACTCACGAAGCAGCCGGTATGAAGAATATCGACTACGACGTAGAGGCATTTGATAATGAAGACTATGGCCGTCACTTCATGGAGCAGATCGGTGCTGCTGTTGGCGGCAAGGGCGAATACATTCAGTTCGTAGGTTCCCTGACTTCCGCTTCTCATATGCAGTGGACTGGCGCTGCTGAAGAGCTGCAGAAGACCAAGTTCCCTGAGATGAAGCTGCACGCCGTTCTGGAGTCTGCTGATGATCAGGATCAGGCTTACAACAAGACTAAGGAAGCTCTGACTGCTAACCCTAACATCATCGCTATCCAGGGTTCTGGTATGGGCGACGTTGCTGGTGCTGCACGTGCCGTTGAAGAAATGGGTCTGGGCGGCAAGGTTACCATCATCGGTACCTCTCTGGTATCCGTATCTGGTAAGTACATCGAGTCTGGTACTATTACCAGCATCGGTTTCTGGGATCCCGCTCTGGCTGGTCAGGCTATGATCGAGATCGCTATCGCTGCTCTGGAGAACAAGGCTGCTGACGGTCTGGCTCTGAGCGTACCTGGTTACGAGAAGCTGAAACTGGTTGACAAGGTATTCTACGCTTCCGCTTGGATCGACGTTGATCTGGCCAAGGTTAACGATCCTGCATACGATTTCTAATAAGTTCATATAACTTAGAGCGCAAACCCCATGCAGCAGACGCAATTCATTGCGCCCCTGCATGGGGTTACCTTTTGTAAAGAAAAATCCGGTGCATCGTTTTTCCAACAACTGAAAAAAGTTTGGTTGTTGGCGAAACGATGCGCTGGTAAAAAATAAAGTGGGGAAAAGTAGATGGCAGAAGTATTCTTAAAGTTGGAAGGCATTAAAAAGTCCTTCGGCGGTGTGCGTGCATTGAAGGGTGTAGACCTGGAGATCCGCAAGGGAGAAGTGCATTGCTTAGCCGGTGAAAACGGATGTGGCAAGTCCACATTGATCAAGGTTATCTCCGGTGCGCATGATCCTGATGAGGGTAACATTTTTATCGAAGGCAAGAAGGTAGAAAACCTGAAACCCATTGACTCCATTCGCATGGGCATCCAGGTTATCTATCAGGATTTCGCAGTATTTCCCAATCTGACAGTAGCAGAAAATATTGCGATGAACCGTGCTCTGATGACCGGAGCAAAGAAGATGGATTGGAAAGAAGCCAGAAAGCTGGCCATCGAGGCTATGGAGATGATCGGTGCTAAGATGGATCCCGATATTCTGGTAGAGAGACTGTCCGTAGCAAATAAGCAGATGGTAGCTATTTGTCGTGCTATCATCAATGATGCTAAGTTCCTGATCCTGGACGAGCCTACTACCGCTCTGACAGCCAAGGAAGTAGAAAAATTGTTTAAGATCATCCGCAAGCTGAAGGAAAAGGGTATTGCGATCATGATCGTAAACCACAAGTTGGATGAGATCTATGAGATCTGTGATAAGCTGACTGTTCTGCGTAACGGTGAGTATGTATCCAACGGTGATATCACTGAGTACGACAGAGCACGTTTCATTCGTGATCTGACAGGCCGTGATATTGAGGAGATCAAGTATTCTCCTGAAGAAGATGAAAACGAAATTTTGCGCGTAGAGCACCTGACTCGTGTCGGCGCGTTTGAAGATGTAAGTTTTACCCTGAAGAAGGGTGATGTTCTGGGTATCACCGGTCTGCTGGGTTCCGGTCGTGGTGAACTGGGTGACGCTCTGTTTGGTCTGGCACCTGCTCAGTCCGGTAAGATCATTCTGAACGGTAAGGAGATCCAGATCCATAGCATTCAGGATGCCATGAACAATAAGATCGCTTATGTTCCTGAGGATCGTCTGACTCAGGGTCTGTTCCTGGAGAGATCCATTTTGGATAATACCATGGCAGCTTCCATTAAAAATTATTTTAAAAAGGGAAAGCTGGATTACAAGGCCATGGAGATCGCTACCGATGACTGGATCAAGACTATCGGTGTAGCGACCCCTTCTGCTAAGCCTGCCATCCGTACTCTGTCCGGTGGTAACCAGCAAAAAGTAGCCATTGCCAAGTGGTTAAATACGTCTCCAGATCTGTTGGTACTGAATGGTCCTACTGTCGGTGTAGACATCGGCTCTAAGTCTGATATCCATGCTATCTTGCATCGTCTGGCTAAGGGCGGTGTAGGCATCATTGTAATCTCTGATGATCTGTCTGAGCTGGTCCAGAACTGTAACAAGATGATCGTTATGAGAAACGGCAAAGTAGCTGAGGTTATCGATAATACCGTAGATGAAACAACTCTGGCTGATATGCTGAGCGGTAAACAAGGAGGCTGATCATGAAAAATAAAAGTATCAAGGATGTTCTGACATCCACAGAAATGATCAATGTATATATTATCGTGGCCTTGTCTATGGTGATCGGCTCTATCAACAGCAATTTCCTTAGCGTGGCTACCGTTATCACTTTGTCCCGTGCCATCATGGTTACCATGATTTTTGCACTGGGTGAGATGCTGGTTATCGTATCCGGCGGTATCGATGTATCCTTCCCGGCAGTAGCCTGTGCGGCTCTGTTCGTTCCCATTAAGCTGATGGTGGACAATGGAATCAACAATGTATGGTTTGCCTTTGGTCTGGCCATCATTATCGGTCTGGTATTTGGTGCATTGAACGCCACTCTGACCGCAGTAGTAAAGCTGCCTCCACTGATCGCAACTCTGGGTGTCAGCAGTTTGATCAACGGCGGTATGCTGGCGTTTTTCGGATCCAAGGAGATCTCCAATCTGCCTAAGGCAGTCGATGCCATCTCCCAGAAGTTCCTGTTTACCTACACTGCTCCCACCGGAGCTACCTATTCTCTGACGGTATTGTTCCTCATACCTGTGATTCTGTGTATCGGCGTGGCGCTGATGTTAAAATACACCATGCTGGGCCGTGGTATCTATGCCATCGGTGGTGATCAGAATGCAGCTCGTATTGCTGGTTTCAACGTAGTGCGTATCAAGTATTTTGTATACATGTTTGCAGGCGCTATCACCGGTCTGGGTGCTATGTGTTACTGCATCCTGTGTCGTACCGCTAACCCTAAGAATCTGATGGGCAGTGAGATGATGGTAATCGCCGCTATCGTAGTAGGTGGTACCCGTATCAGCGGCGGTCACGGTAAGGTTATCGGCACTGTACTGGGTGTTGTACTGGTAGGTCTGATCCAGAACAACCTGATCATGGCAGGTGTTCCTGCGTATTGGCAGAAGTTCGTAGTAGGTCTGGTGATCGTACTGGGTACTTCCATCACCTCTCTGAAAGCGAAGAAGATCGCTCAGAGTGCCAAGGTATAAAGGAGGATAAGACGATGAAAAAGAAAAATATCGACGGTAGTATCCTCACTTTATGGATCATGATCGCAGTGGTACTGATCGCTATGGCTATCTTAAAGCCCGGTACCTTCTACAAGATGACTAACCTGCGTTCTATGATTTTCCAGTTCCCTGAGTATGGTATCATGGCTCTGGGTATGATGCTGGCTATGATCTCCGGTGGTATCGACCTGTCTTTAGTTGGTATCGCAAACTTGTCCGGTATCGTGGCAGCTAAGATCATGATCGGTATGGGCGGCGAGCCTGTTTCCATCGCTATCGGCATTATGGCCGCCCTGGCTGTAGGTGCTGTTTGCGGCTGCTTCAATGGTTTCATGATCGGTTATCTGAAAGTTCCTGCCATGCTGGTTACTCTGTGTGGCCTGCAGCTGTACACCGGTATCGGTCTGGGTATCACCACCGGTCCTGCTTTGACCGGTCTGCCGGATTCCTACAAGTATTTTGCTAACGGCAGTATTGGACAGATCCCTGTGGTTCTGTTCATCTTCATCGCTGTTGTGGCTGTGATCTACTTCATCATGAACTTTACCGTATACGGACAGCAGGTTCGTTTCATGGGTAGTAACGATGAGGCTGCCAGATACTCCGGTATCAACAACTTAAAGGTTACCATCATGACTTACATGATCTCCGGTATCCTGGGTTCCATCTCCGGTGTTCTGATCACTTCCCACTTTAACTCTGCTAAGGCTGACTACGGCAGCTCCTACACTCTGCTGACCCTGCTGATCGTTGTTCTGGGTGGTATCCATCCCGACGGCGGCCGTGGTAATGTAGGCGGTGTAGTTCTGTCCATTCTGTTGCTGCAGCTGGTTGCTCAGGCATTCAACATCCTGCAGATCGACCCTACCGGCAACATGAAGACCTTCGTATACGGTGCTCTGTTGATCATCGTACTGTGTGCCAATGTTCTGAAGGGCAAGAAGAAAAAAGCCAAGAAGTAAGAGATAAAGCTGGTGTTTCTACACGGAAACACAAAAAACAAAGATTTTGCGGCGGCTCTTTGCCGGGGGAATCAGTCAAAGAGCCGATCGCCCCTAATAATACAATTTTCCATGATTTTAAGGAGGAGTTATCATGAAGAAAATCATCAATCAGCCTGAAAATTACGTAAACGAGATGCTGGAAGGTCTGTACATTGCCCATCCCGACATGATCACCTATACTGCTGATGATCTGCGTTGCCTGGTTACCGCTAACAAGGTAGAAGGCAAGGTTGGTATCATCACCGGTGGTGGTTCCGGTCACCTGCCTCTGTTCCTGGGTTATGTAGGTAAGGGTATGCTGGACGGCTGCTGCGTAGGTGGTGTATTCCAGTCTCCCAGCCCTGAGCAGGTATTCAACGTAACCAAGGAAGTAGATACCGGTGCCGGCGTTCTGTACATCTATGGTAACTACAATGGTGATATTCTGAACTTTGATATGGGCGCTGAGATGGCCGATTTCGAAGAAGGCATCCGTGTTGAGACCGTAGTAGCTGGTGAAGACGTAGCTTCCGCTGGTCCTTCCGCTCCTGGTGAGCCTAACCATCGTCGTGGTGTAGCCGGTATCGTATTTGTTTACAAGTGCGCCGGTGCTGCTGCTGCTCAGATGAAGGATCTGGATGAGGTTAAGAGAATCGCTGAGAAGGCTGCTGCTAACGTTCGTACCATGGGCGTAGCTCTGACTCCTTGCATCATCCCCGAGGTTGGTAAGCCTGGTTTCACTATCTCTGATGATGAGATGGCCATCGGTATGGGTATCCACGGTGAGGCTGGTATCCGTAACGGTAAGCTGGAGCCCGCTGACATGATCGTTGAGGAGATCCTGAACAAGATCCTGCCCGACATCCCTTACGTAGCCGGCGACGAAGTAGCCGTTCTGGTAAATGGTCTGGGTGCTACTCCTCTGGATGAGCAGTACATCGTTGCCCGTGCTATCAACAAGCGTATGGAAGCTGAGGGTATCAAGGTTCATCGTTACTATGTAGGTGAGTTTGCTACCGCTATGGAAATGGCTGGCTTCTCCATCTCCGTATTCCGTCTGGATGAGGAACTGAAGGCTCTGTTGGATGCTCCCGCTCACACTCCTTTCTTCAAGCAGTTCTAATCTGACGAAGAGATATCAGGATAGAAATTTTAGACAGAATATAGGAGGAAAAAAATGACTTCTGAATTTTTAGTAAAAATGCTGGGCGAGATCAGCGCCATCATGCAGGAAAATAAAGAGAAACTGATCGCACTGGACAGCGTAGTAGGTGACGGCGATCTGGGTCTGACCATGACCAAGGGCTTTGCCGTAGCTTATGAGACCGCTGCCAAGGGCGAAGCCGATGCCGGCCGTATGCTGTACAATGCCGGTAAGGCCATGTCCGGTGCTGCTCCTTCTACCATGGGGACTCTGATGGCTCTGGGCTTGATGGGCGCAGGTAAGGTTCTGAAGGGTAAGACCGAGCTGGTGGATACCGATCTGGTTGAGTTTGCTGCTGCATATCTGGATGCCGTTATGACTCGCGGTAAGGCTAAGCTGGGCGAGAAGACCTTCCTGGATGGTTTCCATCCCGGCGTAGAAGCTCTGAAGGCTGCTTTGGCTGCCGGTGAGAGCCTGGCAGAAGCTACTGCTAAGGCTGCTGTTGCTGCTGAAGAAGGCTTTAAGGCTGCTAAGGGTATGCTGGCTGTTCATGGTAAGCCTGCTGTTAAGGGTGAGGCTTCCCGTGAGATGGATGACCCCGGTGCCTGTGTTGCTATGCTGATCTGGCAGGCAATTGCTAAGGCAGCCGCCTAAAAATGCGCTGTCTGATCGATTCTATGATCGGATAAGCACCATATCAATGATTTGGGGTGAATAACCTTTAAAACAAAAGAGGCGATCTGTAGAAACGGGTCGCCTTTTCTAAAAAGGAGGAACGTATTATGCGTAAAATTAAAGTTCAGATGCTGACTCGTGAAGGCTTTGCCCCTTACGGCAAGGTACTGGCTCTTGACGATATCGAGCCAGCTGGCGGCAACCCTGCTACCCACATGTGGTATCCTCAGGTATCTATCGTGGATCGTGCCACTTCCTTAAACTGGATGGAGATTTTCCCCAGAGAGTTTACGGCTCAGAAGTTTGAGGCCCATGATCACACTGCTGAGAATCTGATTCCTATGACCGGTGGCATGATCGTTACCTGCATGCCTGCAGGTGCTCTGGACGTAGATAAGCTGGCTGCCTTCTATATTCCTCAGGGCAAGGGCGTTAGCTTTGATCCCGGTGTATGGCATTTTGTTCCCTATCCCATCGGCGAGCCCGTAAAGGTAGCTGTTATCTTTGCTAACGGCACCAGCTCCAATGACATCTATTTTGATGAACTGCCTGAAGAAGTAGGTCTGGAACTGTAATTTCAAATGTGATTGATTCCGGGAAGGTAGAATATCCCCTTCTCGGATAGGTCTGTTATAAAAATCCAAAATAAAGGGGAAATTTCATGAGACAACTGGATTGTGTATTGGGAATTGATATGGGTACCGGCGGTGCCCGTGCTGCATTGTTTGATTTACAGGGTAACCCTATCGTATTCTGCGACGAGCCTTATCCTTTATATACTCCTTCTTCCGGCCGCGCTGAGCAGAAGCCGGATGAGTGGTGGGATTCCATCTGTAAGGCCAGCCGTCGTGCCATGGCTGAGAGTGACATCGACCCTCGCTGCATCAAGGGTATGAGCGTGGATACCACCTGCTGTACCGTAGTAGTATCCGGTGATGACATGGAGCCTCTGCGTCCCGCCATCATGTGGATGGACGTTAGAGCTTCCGAGCAGGCTAAGAGAATCGCTGCCAGCGGTCACGATGCTCTGAAGTACAATGGCTACGGCATGGTTTCTGCCGAGTGTCTGCCTGCCAAGGCCCTGTGGCTGAAGGAAAATGAGCCTGAGACCTACAACAAGGCTACTCGTTTCTACGAGTGCACTGACTGGCTGATGTACAAGCTGACCGGCGAGTATACCGCCAGCATCAACTGTGCTTCCGTACGTTGGTACTACAACTCTCAGGAAGGTGGCTATCCCGTAGATTTCTACAACACTATCGGTCTGGAAGATCTGGTAGAGAAACTGCCTCCCAGAGTCGTAGAGATGGGCGTGCTGGTTGGCGGCCTGACTGAAAAGGCAGCAGCTGACATGGGTCTGATTCCTGGTATCCCTGTAGGTGAAGGCGGCGCCGACGCTTTCGTAGGTGTAATCGGTCTGAACGCTGTACAGCCCGGCAAGCTGACTCTGATCACCGGTTCTTCTCACCTGCCTGTAGCTCAGGTTAAGGAAGCCGTTCACTACAAGGGTATGTGGGGTTCCTATCCCGATGCTATCGTAAACGGTCTGCAGATGGTAGAAGGTGGCCAGACTTCCACCGGTTCCATCGTTAACTGGTTCAAGAATACTCTGTGCGGCAATGTAAAGATCCAGGCTGAGAAGGAAGGCTGCAGTGTATATGACATCCTGAACAGAGAAGCTGAAAAGCTGCCCATCGGTGCTGAGGGAATCATCGCTCTGGATTTCTTCCAGGGTAACCGTACTCCTCACGTAGACCCCGATGTAAGAGGTATGTTCTACGGTCTGTCTCTGGGTCACACTCCCGCTCATATGTATCGTGCCATTATCGAGAGTATCTGCTACGGTACCGAGGCCATCCTGGAAGTATTCCGCAAGGCTGGTTTCGAGCCCGATGCCATCGTTATCTCCGGTGGTGCTGTAAAGAGCCGTTTCTGGCTGCAGTGCCATGCCGACGTTTGCAACCTGCCCATCATCGTGCCTAAGTGCACCGAGGGTCCTTGCCTGGGCTCCGCTATTCTGGGTGCTGTTGCCGGCGGCGTATATCCCGATGTTATGACTGCTGCTGAGGCTATGACCTCCGTTGACTACATGGTATATCCCGATCAGGCTCGTCACGATGAGTACATGTTCTACTTTGAGAAGTACAAAGAGTTCTACGAGCTGACCAAGGATTGGATGCACTCCGTAACCACTCACGTAACCAACAAGTAAAATAAGATCAATACATATCATTAGGGACTGCCGGGGATCCCTTCGGCAGTCCCATAGAAAGAGGAAATATTATGGCAAAAGTATCGGTTTCTATCCTGGGTTGTGACCAGACCCGTATCGGTGAACAGGTATTAGAGGCAGAGAAAAACGGAGCCGATTTGATCCATTTTGATGTCATGGACGGCGTCTACGTGGAAAATCTTTGCTTTGGTCCCCAGCTGGCTATCGATCTGAAAAAGATCAGCAAGCTGCCCATCTCTGCCCATTTGGAATTGCTGCGTCCGGAAACTTTCCTGCCCATGTTTGCCAGAGCAGGTGTGGACATCCTGACCTTCCAGTTGGATGCCTGCCCGAATCCCATCCATCTCTTAAAAGAGATCAAGAAGGCTGGCATGAAGGCTGGTATCGGCATTGGTCCTGCCTACAGTGTAGAGGGACTGCGCTATATTCTGCATCATGTAGACTGGCTGATCCTCATGAGCGTAGAGCCCGGATACGGTGGACAGACCTTTGAAGAAAGTGTTTATGAAAAGATCCATCAGGCCAAGGCATTGATGGATGAGCTGGGACATCATGTGCCCATCAGTATCGATGGCGGTGTCAACGATGTGACCGGCAAAAAGCTGATCGAAGCAGGTGCAGACATCCTGATCGCCGGCAGCTATATCTTCAAAGATAACAAGGTGGCAGAGCGCGTACAGACGCTGAAAGCACTGTAATGAATTAGAAAATAAGAACTACATCCCCATACGAAGGAGCTGGCATACAGTCGGAATGGACGGCTGTGTGCCAGCTCTTTTTATATGGAAAAGTTAAAATGCAAGATTTCATTGTGTTTTGGTTATAAAATAAACAAATTTGCGAAAGAAGAATTGACAAAATAAGAGAGGGGTCTATAATGGGGAAATATGTTGATAATACAAAGGAGGCGAGATCCATGGAAGGGTCTAAAAAGCAAAGTTCCGCCATCAGTGTGCGTTCGTTTGTCACATCGTTGTTGGTGATTTTTATATTGATGGCAGTATCCTATCTGCTGACCTTTTTGATTCCCGGTGGCAGTTACACCAGGATCCATGATGCCAACGGCAATGCCATCATTGATATGGCAGCAGGATTTCAATATGTGGAGGGTGGGATCCCTTTTTGGAAATGGCTGGCATCTCCCGTATTGGTGCTGGGGGCCAACGGCGGTGGTACGTTGATCGCGGTGATCGTCTTTTTGCTGGTCATCGGAGGTGTATTCCAGGGACTGGAACAAAGTGGACTGATGACCTATATGCTGGAGAAAAGTGTTCATCGGTTTGGAGCAGTCCGCTATCGACTGATGGCAGTTTTAGTCTTATTGTTTATGACCATGGGTTCGGTCATAGGTTCCTTTGAAGAATGTGTTCCCATGGTGCCTATGGTGGTGGCGCTGGCAGTAAATCTGGGCTGGGATCCCCTGGTAGGTGTGGGAATGAGCATCCTGGCGGCCGGATGTGGTTTTGCGGCCGGTGTGTGCAATCCTTTTACTGTAGGTGTGGCGCAGCAGTTGGCTGGTCTTCCTATGTTTTCCGGTGTGTGGATGCGACTGATATCTTTTGGAGCCATTTATGCACTGCTGTTAGGTTTCCTTCGTCACTATGCGAAAGGGATCGAAAAGCCTGTTACTCAGAGAAAAAGAGTAGAAATATACGATGATGAGGTGGCCAATGCCGCCATGGACAAGGGTCTGTTGTGTTTTGTCTCGATCCTGGGAATGGGAGTGCTGATCATTCTTTGTTCCAGCTTTCTGACGGTGCTGCAGGACTATACCATGATCATCATTGCCGTGATGTTTTTGGTGGCCGGCCTGTTGTCATCATCTCTGACCGGCTTAGAGGGAAAAGAACTGGCCAGAGCTTTTGGAAAAGGTGTGGCAGGCATCTTGCCTGCAGTGCTGATGATTCTGATGGCTTCCTCCATTCGATACACCCTGGAAGAAGCGAAGATCCTGGATACACTGCTGTATCATGCCATGGGACTGACGGAAACGTTGCCTCGCGAGCTGATGATCTTGTTTATCTATCTGCTGGTATTGGCGATGAATTTCTTCATTCCCTCCGGTTCTGCTAAGGCATTTATGCTGATTCCTCTTATTGTGCCGATGGCGCAGATCTTTGGGATCTCTGCACAGTTATGTGTCATGGCCTTTGCCTTTGGCGATGGTTTCTCCAACGTGGCGTACCCTACCAATCCGGCGCTGTTGATCAGTTTGGGACTGGCAGATGTCAGCTACAGCGACTGGTTCCGATTTAGTATGCGTTTCCAGTGGATGAATCTGCTGCTGACTGGCGGCATTCTATTGTTGGGTTTGGTTGTGGGATATTAGAGTAACCGATCCTTGATCGAACTAAGCAACGAATTGTAAAAAGAAAAGCAACAAAAAAGTCCTCGGAGACTCTGTAAATCAGAAACTCCGGGGACTTTTATTCTTGTTAAGAAAAATATTTTTATAAGAAGGACAAGATAGCATCGCCCATCTCAGAGCAGCTTACCAGCTGGCACCCTTCGGCCATCATATCACCGGTGCGGAAACCGGCATCCAAAGCCTTCTGTACGGCAGCCTCGATAGCATCTGCTTCAGCAGGCATATCAAAGCTGTAGCGGCACATCATGGCAGCAGACAGGATGGTACCGATGGGATTGGCCTTGTTCTGTCCGGCAATGTCGGGGGCAGAACCGTGGATGGGCTCGTAGAGACCACAGCTGGTCTCGCCTAAGCTGGAGGAGGGGATCATACCGATGGAGCCGGTGATCATACTGGCTTCGTCGGACAGGATGTCGCCAAACAGATTCTCAGTGACGATAACATCAAACTGGGAGGGATCCTTGACGATCTGCATGGCACAGTTGTCTACCAGCATATCGCTGTATTCTACATCAGGATACTCGGCAGCCAGACGGTGCATCACCGCACGCCACAGACGGCTGGTATCCAGTACATTGGCCTTGTCTACGCTGGTCAGTTTGTTACGACGCTTGCGGGCAGTCTCAAAACCGATGCGGCCGATGCGTTCAATCTCGTGCTCACTGTAGGCCATGATGTCAGTAGCCTTCTTCTCTCCATCCACTTCTGCGGTGGAGTGCTCGCCAAAGTAAACACCGCCGATCAGCTCGCGGACCACAATAAAATCGATACCCTTTTCTACAATGGAGGGCTTTAAGGGACAGGCACCAGCCAGCTGAGGCCAAAGCTTGGCAGGACGATTGTTGGAGAACAGTCCCATGCCGGCACGCAGGGCCAGAAGTCCCTTTTCGGGGCGCTTGGCAGCAGGAACGCCATCCCACTTAGGGCCGCCTACAGCGCCTAAGAGAACACTGTCAGAAGCCAGACATTTTTGCAGCATAGCCTCAGGCAGAGGCTCGCCCCATTTGTCGATGGCATTGCCGCCCATATCTACGTCACCGTAGATAAAAGTATGATTAAATTTTTCGGCTACTTTGTCTAATACACGAATGGCCTGATCCACGATCTCCGGGCCGATACCGTCGCCGCGGATCACTGCGATAGTCTTTTCCATAGTCAAGTCTCCTTATAAGATAAAATATGTACGGAGGATTTTCTGTAAAACTTGTAATAGAGAAGAT
>JAFYLG010000006.1 GCA_017537225.1 Lachnospiraceae bacterium | reverse complement strand
TATTGTACTCTTTGATGCTGGAGAGTCACAATGATGCTGCGGTGGTCATCGCGGAAGGGATCGCGGGATCGGTGGAAGCCTTTGCAGAAATGATGAACCAAAAAGCCAGAGATGTGGGAGCCTATGACACGTTTTTTGTGACACCCAATGGACTGGACGCCACGGCCATGTGCCAGAATGACCAAGGAAGGGCAGAGGAGAGAGCTCATTCTACTACGGCGGCAGATCTGGCCCGTATTCTTCGCTACTGCATAACGGAGTCATCCCAGCGAGAATTGTTTTTACGAATCACTCAGGCGGACTCTCATCAATTTATGGATGGAGATGGACGAAGAACCTTTGGGTGCTACAATCACAATGCCTTTTTGGATATGATGGACGGGGCAATCACCGGCAAGACCGGATTTACCAGTCAGGCAGGTTATTGTTATGTGGGGGCAGTAGAGCAGGAAGAGGAGTTGTACATCGTGGCTTTGCTGGCCTGTGGCTGGCCAAATCATAAAACTTACAAGTGGTCAGATATGCGCAAACTGGTGGAGTATGGCCTGGAACATTATGAATATCGCAACGTGTGGCAGGATGTTCCACAGATTCATATTCCGGTGATGGATGGAGTGCCGCAGGATGGAAGCCCGGATGGGCATGCATTTGTGACAGTGGAAATAGAACCGAATGGGAAAAAGGAATTGCAGCTTTTGCTGCGAGAAGATGAGCAGGTCAGGGTAAAGATAGATACGGCAGACTCACTGGATGCACCGGTACAGCCAGGGACATTGGTTGGTACAGTCACTTATCAACTGGGAGATGAAATTGTAAAAATTTATCATCTGGTGACCACAGAATCTGTAGCACTGAGAGATTTTCGATGGTACTTACAATATATTTGGAATGTTTTTTGTATGGAGTCTGCTGAATGTAAATCTTGAGATAAAAGACAGAAAGAATATAAAGAGAGGGCAGAATTTCTGCAATAAAAAACCGATCCTAAGACTGCACTAAATTGCTTTAGCAATTTGGCAGTGATGGATCGGTTTTTTATACTCAGTTATTTGTTCATAGTATTAATTTTTTCTGCCGTGTATCCTAGTGGTTTCCTTTCAGAAGAATACTGATCTTTTTGTAGATCAGGATAGTCACAATGCTGACTAAGATACCCTTCAGGGCGTTGAAAGGAGCTACGGTCAACAGACAGAAGGTCAGCACGTTGTCGATGGAGGGATGGATGGCAGTACCCATGGCAATGATATTTTCCATAGGCATGACAGTCTGGCTGAAGAAAGGCAGCATCACGTAGGCATTGATAAAGATACCGGCGATGGCCATGAAGATGGAGCCTACGATCATACCGATGATGGCAGTCTTACGGCTTTTTTTGTGGCGATAAATAATGCTGGCGGGGACTACCAGGGCACAGCCGATGGTGAAGTTGGCAAACTCACCGACGAAGGCGGTTTCAGTACCGTTGATCAGCAGATTCAGCGCAATTTTGATCAGCTCGGTGATCACACCGGCTACAGGACCAAGCATAAAGGATCCAATCAGTACAGGAATCTCACTGAGATCCAGTTTATAGAAGGGGGGAGCGATAAAAGGCAACGGAAACTCAAAGAGCATCAGTACAGTTGCCAGGGCGCTCATCATACCCATAATAGCGATGTTGCGGATCGTGAATAATTTTTCTTGCTTCATGTGTTCTTCCTCCTAAGAATAAAAATAGCCCCGGCATATATGCTCGGGACATCGAAATGTAGAAAACGCCTTTTCCCATCCGGACTCTAACCGTCGGTTCTGGAATTTCACCAGATCAGCCGCGCAATGCGGGTCATGGACTATCACCATCGGTAGGGAATTTCACCCTGCCCCAAAGACTTCCTCTATGCAGTTGTGGAAGAAGTGTCTGTGTAAGACGTTTCTACCTGTAGTATAGTATGGGAGTGAAGATTTGTAAAGCCTTTTGTAGAAAATGTTGTAAAAAGTTTGATAATAAAAAAGGCGGCATCGTGAAAGGGATGCCGCCCGAAAGCAATTTGTATAAAATCGATGGAGTGTTGATAAAAGCGTAGCGAGAAGAAAATAATCGTGCGTTCTATGCAAGCTCTGTGGAAGATGATAGCAAATATCCGTGAGATCGCAGCTTAGTTTCAATCTGATCCAGGATGGCTTCTGATTCGGCCTCTACCGTATGCAGATGGATGCCGGCAGAGATGGGGAAGAGCGGGCCGGAACTGCTGCGCTGCAGCCTGTCGCAGAAAAGCTCCACATCGTGGAGTGTGTTCAGGTTGAGGTCGGCATGGAGCTGGCCGTAGACATCATGCTCTACGATCACATCCAGGACGCGTCCCCCTAAGGCTACGATGGAGGTCAACTCATGAAAGATAGCATCATGGCTATGTTTTACCAAAAATGCACGCTGATGACCGCGTCCAGGAGCTATATATAGCAAATATCCCTGGGCGGTGGCCAAAATAGAATATTCTGTACGCAGCAAAGCGATGTCCTGTACGATGACCTGACGACTGACTCCCAGCTGCTTCGCTAAAGCGCTGCCGGACAGTGGCTGTGTATTTTCTTTTAACAGATGTATGATTTCTTGTCTGCGAGCTTTGCCGTCCATAGGCTTCCTCCTTGGAAAGGTCGTTTGTTTCTTACCATATCAGTATATCACAGGCGTTACGCCTTGTCACGCGAAAAACACAATGTGTTTTGCGTGATACATGAAAGGTGTGAATAAAGTGTGGTAAGTCTTGCTAACCAAAAAAAAGTTTGCTATACTCATGATGTTGTCAGCGATTCAGATCGGATATCTGGGCATGACATAGAGTGAAAGGAAATAGAACAATGAAGAGAAGCAATCCTAGTTGTATGAAAATCTGTTGGAAGATGTTGTATCCTCTGTTGGTATATGAAGGAATTGGTCTTTTGATCCAGATCTTTTTTGCGGTTGGTGTCAGTGTGAAAGCGATGATGGGCAGCAATCTGGCGGATATTATGGCTGATGAACAAGCCTACTATGCATTTATGAATCAGATCCTGGAGGCATTTTATTCTAATATGTATTATTCCCTGATCGTCTCTGCGGTGGTGACTATTCCTCTGCTGTGCTTTTTTATGCGCAGAGATCAGCGAGCAAGGCAGGAGGTAGGCGTGCAGGCGGTGCAGATCCAGGTTCCTGCTATGGTGTATCCCCTTGTGGCATTGACAGCCTTTGCTGCCTGTATCGGTGGAAATAATATTATTTTCAGTAGCGGTCTGATGCAGATGGATGAGACATATCAGGAGTTAACTCAGATCCTGTATTCAGCTCCTATGTGGTTTCAGTTGTTGGGTACCGGTGTGATCGTTCCTTTGTGTGAGGAGTTGATCTTCCGTGGATTGATGTACAATCGTCTCAAGGATTATGTGCCGGTAAAATGGGCGCTGTTGATGTCAGCATTAGCCTTTGGTATTGGTCACGGCAATCTGGTCCAGGGTGTTTATGGTTTCGCACTGGGATATATGATGGCCTATCTGTATGAGAGAACCAACAAGCTGTGGGTACCGGCGCTGTTTCATATTGTAGCTAACAGTGTTTCAGTCCTGATTACGGAGAGCAGTATTTTTAAAGTGTTGTATATCAACGAAATTACGGTGCTGTTGTCAGGTGCAGTTGGTGTGTTAGTTGCCATGTGGGGGATGATGACCATTCAGAAGGTGTTGCCTCAGAGCGAGAGTCCGCAGGAGAGTGGGCAATATACTGCCTGGTAAGAAGCAAATAAAAAAGACGAGCTTGAACATGTAGGGATGTCAGGCTCGTCTTTTTTATTGGTATAGATGATTTGCGTTGGGCAAAAGAAAAGCTCCTGAATATTCAGGAGCTTGTAAGTAGCGGAAGGGAGATTTGAACTCTCGACACCACGGGTATGAACCGTGTGCTCTGGCCAACTGAGCTATTCCGCCACGATAATGGGGCCAATAGGGCTCGAACCTATGACCCTCTGCTTGTAAGGCAGATGCTCTCCCAGC
>JAFYLG010000047.1 GCA_017537225.1 Lachnospiraceae bacterium | reverse complement strand
TCTCGTACCTCCTTTTGGTCTCTGGCCCCCTGCTCATTGTCAGGGAACAAGGAAAGATTTGATGTGTTACGGTCAATTAGTTTATCATAAGGGTGAGGAAAAAGCAAGTACTTTTTCCTTTATTTTTCAAGGGTTTTCGGGATTTTTTTCAGTACATTGGTATGATGTGTTAGTAAGAGCGGCAGGTTCCTACGCGGACATGGTCGGCGTGCAAGCACTGTGCCAAATTGTCCGTGAAGGAAGGCTGCCGTCTCTTTCAAACGCATCTATAAAGATATACTGAAAATATTAACTCAAACCATCTTCGCAACTCGCCTCATCGGTCTGCACCACTTCGAGCATACGCTCTTTGCGATTCTTTCTATAGAAAAGAATGATACCGATCATACTGAGCCCACTCGCTGCCATAATGCTGATGTCTTTCGCCTGCAGACGGTCAGACATATCGGCAATACGATATATTTTACAGTTATCATAATCCACAGCAAAAAGTCCCAAGTACTTTTCGTAGCGTTCCTTACTACGGATCGCCTGATCCAGGTGCAGGTGGTCAATACGCTCCACACCATACGCTAACTCAGGACCATGATGTTGGCCCATCTGGAGGCTGTTATTATACACCAACAGATAGTTCTTTACCGTATCTTCGAAACTTTGCTGGTCTGTATATTTTACATAGGATACCACCTGCAGCGCCTGGACCCCTTCACCTACCACAAAGAGAGATGCAACAGCCAACATTATTGCCAATAGCAGACTACGCAGGCGCCGTTTCATCTCTGCCTGTTGATATCGGAGCCGCAACAAATCCGCATAGCACAGGATTTTCCACAATAAACACCCTACGAACATGGTGATAGGTAATGATTTGAGCAAACGATCCATGGTAATAAACATGCTTCCCACGGAAATTTCCACCTGGGCACCGCTACCGAATTTGGCAGTTCCCCCTGTGATGATCCAGTACAACTGAGTGGTTTTCGTGATAGGCTCACCACTTCCTACCATCGACGGAATATTGATGGGGATGACAAAGGGCTCGATCCATACCAAAGGGAGGATCGCTGCCAGCGCCATAACAAAAGGCAACACCAATTTCATGCGCTTTTTATGCAGGAAAATAGAGATCTCCCGCTGTTGTTCTTCGGCCCAATTCTTAGTCGAACGCACATAATGATGCCAAAACAGATAACATACAACGCCCTCAGCCAACAGCCAAATACATCCCCACAGCGTACTAAACCACACGCTGGCAATTCCCATGTTTCGAAATCCCATATACAATCCTAAAAGGATGCCATAGCCAGCTAACATGGTACCCCAGAGGATCACCTGGGCCTGATGAAAACGTTCCTCGAGTGTCTCTTCCAGCCACTTTCTCCTGGCCTCGATCTTCTCCGGCTTTTCGCCTTTTCCCCCGACATGACCTTCGGTAGTGTCTTTTTCCACCAAACGTTCCAGACGTTTCCCCGCCAGCAGTTCATCCACAGTGATATCATACATCTCTGCCACAGCAGGCAGGATGCTGATCTCCGGCAGGCCGGCGCCGGACTCCCACTTGCTGACAGTCTTGTTGGTGATCCCCAAATAGTCAGCTACCTCTTGCTGCGTGTAGCCGGCCGCCTTGCGCAGAGCCGCCAGAAACTCGCCGGTCTTTACACTGTCCACCACAGGACGTTCTTTGTTTTTGTCGTAGTTGATCGCCATATATGCTTCCTCCTTTTCTGTCCGTTTTGATCTTGTTGCCTTCATTCTACGAAAAATGGACAGAAAAACAACTCACGCCCCGTAGAAACCTGTCTACGGGGCGTGGAATGATTAATTTTCAGCCTGATGTACCACGATCTGGTTGAAAGGAATCTCGATACCGTTGTCATCAAACAGAATCTTCATCTCACGATTTAAACGTCTGCGAGCAGCAAAGAAATTGGCTTCCGTGGCATCTACTACCACACGCAGTACTACGGCAGAGTCTGCCAGACTCTCAACGCCCTTATATACGGGAGCTGCCAGGAATACATCCTTATTCTTCTCATACATCGCAGGCAGATTAGCCAAAATCACCTTCTCTACCTCCTCAACACGAGCCTCATAGGTGATACCGATATCACAGACCGCAATAGAGCGATTCAAAGAACGGTTCTGCAGGTTGCGGATGTCAGAGTTATTTACGATCTTCAAGTTACCCCCATCATCCTCAATACAAGTAGTACGAATACCGATATTCTTTACAGTACCACGGAACTCATCCAATACGATAATATCACCAATATTATACTGACCTTCGAAGATAATGAACACACCGGAAATGGCATCCTCGATCAGGCTCTGAGCGCCAAAACCAATAATCAGAGAGGCAATACCTAAGGAGGCAAATACACCTGCCAGATTTACACCCAGGATACCCAGTGCCCATACACCACCGGCGATCACACAGATAAACTTAGTCAGGCTGGTAAACAGGCCTGCCATGGAACGGCGCTGTTTGCCTTTTTTAGCCATTACTTCCAGAATACCGCAAACCACGATACATACCAGCCACACCAGAGCAACCACTGCCAGTGCTGCAATGATATTGGCCAGTGTCAGCATGCCGGTTCCACCCATCAGACCGCCAAAGGCACTCTGCAGAGAAGCAGCGATAGACTGCTTGGTAGCACCATCAAAGAACGGAATCCAGCCCGGATTTACCAGCAGCATCAATACCACTGCCAATACGATCACTTTTAAAATATTTTTACTCTTCATAATTCGCTCCCTCCTGAGCTCTTATCTTGTATTCTCCTTCAGGACACCGAAACCTGACATTTCGATGTCCTGCCCCTCTCATTCATTCTCCTTTACTCTTCCGGAGAAATATAAGTCAGAATGCTACGTGATGTGCACTTGTTATCACCAATACGGAATACCAGATCCACCTGGCTGCTAACATTTTCACCAAATCCCACGTGGCGCATAAACTCTACCACCAAGTTGCCTACATTCGGATCATTTTCCGATTCTTCATACCGAACTACCGGTTCCTCTCTGATTTCTCCTGATACGGATACCTGATAATATCCTGTATCATAGTTCAACTTAGATACATTATGGAACATATGCATTTCCATCACATCGAAACCATTCGGTACTCCGTCCGCATCTTCAGTGTTGATCATATCACCATACATGGACGAAGAATTATAAAACTCTGCCGTCACATCTCTGCTCAGCGTTGCTCCCGATGTCAGCGACCAATGACCGCCTGTAGTAAAGTCTACAACAAGTGCCGGTATCGTAATTTGACCCGAACTCATGTATACGTTGCCATTGGCAGTAAACAATGGAGATGCAATAGTGGTAGGCATATTAGCACCTTGTTCCCGATAAGCCAGGAGATTCATGATCATGCTGCCCGGATATATGCCGCTGTTCATCTTAGTTTTCAGTGTATAAGATATATCATACAGGGCAGCCACATCCCCTGCCGAAGAAGGCGTCATGACTGCTTCTATAGAAAGACCCTCGATACGAGGTGGCTCGATATATCCATCGACCTCACTGATATATGTTTTGCCGTAAGCATCCTGACAGGTCAACTCCACTCGCCAGATATGTCTCTCTGACTCATACAGTGCATCGTCACCATTCATAGGAACTTGGGCTGTAATGGAACCATTTTCCAACGTTACATCTAAAAACTCTGCAAAAAGAATCTCATCACCCATACCCATAAAGCCATCTGCGTAAAGCCCCTTGGTCAGGTAGAACTTCATAGATACTGGTGTCACTCCGGACAAACCGGAGAATGTAGCCTTGGCATCGTAGGCGTAGTAGAATCCTTCTCCTGCTACATTTTCAAAGGTCAAGGTTGCGGATCCAACGTTGTACTCACCTTCATCCTGGGCACCAATATACAACAACTGGTCCACACTGGGATCCAGCAGCCCCGATCCAGTATCCTCTCCATCTAAATACCATTTTGCGTACAGGTCCGCATAGGCATATAATGTAC
>JAFYLG010000005.1 GCA_017537225.1 Lachnospiraceae bacterium | reverse complement strand
ATACGATAAAAACCAAGAGGCTTTTTCTCGTAGACAAAGCGTCCCGGCATACAGGCAACCTTCAGATTCATCTCCCAGTCCAGAGCATATTTTAGTTTGGACTGGAAAGGGGTATCTCCTACAATGTTTTTGTTGTAGGTGATCATAGGACAGGAAATGCTGTTGCCCATGCAGATACAGCTCTTTTTCAGCCATTTCCAATGAGCAAGGGGTGTGAAAGATACCGGCAGACACAGCAGACGTTTCACCATGCTGCTGCGTTCCTTGGCGTCCCTGGTCGTTCCCTTGATCGCTTCATAGCTACAGAAGAACATAGACATGTCTCTATACTTAGCCATCTTCTCAAACAGGACTTTAGTGTACTCGACACCATAGATATCATCCTGATGAGCGATGGTTACGTACTGTGTCTTAGCTGTATCATAGGCAAAATTCCAGTCATCCTGAATATCACTCTTGCCCTCACGCACATAGACAGGAATCTCATATTTATCTGCGATTTCCTGAATATAAGGACTGGGAGTAGAAGTGCACAAAATAATATTGGTAGGAACCTTCTGCTCCGTCAACGAACGGATACACTCCTCCAAATAAGGCGAATCTTTATAAGCACACACAGCAAACGTGTGATTGGTATCGTAAGTAGGTCTCATACTACTCCCTCCAGTAACGTTTATTCATCGTCAGCCACAGCACCAGATTCTTAGGCAGCTTGCGATATCTCTTGCCAAGCAGATAGCCTAAATACTTACAACCTGACTGCCATACCAATTTAGGCACCAGATATGCTTTTCCGGATCTACACAAGTATCTGGCAGTAGATTTGACTATACGAATACCTTCCCCCTCGGAAGGTACCGCCTCAAAAATCTCAGGATGCTCTGCCTGAGACACAGCCAGATCAAAATTGCGGTGCAGCTGCTGCAAGCCACTATAATTGTGAGAGTGGATCACACGGGCATCTGCTGCATAGGTAATAGCATATCCGGCCCGGATCAAGCCTGCGGCAAAGATCATATCCTCATTAAAAATCGTCCGTCGTTCAAAGCCGCCCAACTGCTCGTATATATCCCTACGATAGGCTGCACAGACATTCGAGCAAAAATAAGTCTTGATCCCCAGTTTGGAAATATCCGCCTTAGTCTTTACGCAACTTTGGGCAGGATAGTTAAACTGGCGTGTATACTGCTCGATAAAATTACAATCAGCAGCAGGAAGCTGGCGGGCATATGCTGCGGCGATCACAGGTTGCTGACCAGACAGGCCATCTCCATCCGCTGCCATAGCATTTTCCCAAGCAAAGACCTTTACTATCTCTTCTACCAGATGTTCGTTCTCCGGTACAGCATCCTGGGTCATAAACAACAGGATATCCGCCGTGCTCTGGGATGCCCCCAGGTGGCGAGTCCCACCGTGGTCAAAATTGGCAGGATCAATTCTGGTAAAACGCAACACAGATCCTTTGAATGCAGATCCATTACGATCTTCATCCTGCACATATCCCTCTATTGCACAATATGTTTCGCAGATCTTCTCATACTGCTTTTCTTCTGCCGTCACCAGCAAATGAATCATCTGCAGAGGATAGGTCTGCTTTTTCATATATCTCAATAACGCTGCTAATTCCTCTCCCGGCTTATATACCGGGATCAGCAATTCCACGGTTGGATTCGTACTCATCCTTTTCATACGTATCCCACCTCCTCACTTGTCTCTCACTTACTCCTCTTAGCCCTGCCATAATGCACCACCGTCGCCACAGCAAACACCATCGTCTGCAATGCCATCAAACCACAATAGGACAAGGCCGCGCCCATCAGTCCCCAATGAACCACCGACGGTGTACTGATAGCCAACGTGGCGATCGCTACCACACCGTAAGACAACAGGATATCCCTCTGTCCACGCATGGTGGTCATGGCATAATATAAAATTATTCCCGCTGCGTTAAAGCCGCCGCCCAAAATCAGGATCTCCAGTTCTGCCAGATAGCCAGTCAGGTCATAGCCATACACTACCGATAATACCGGCAATCCCAGCAAAGCTCCTCCCACCAGACAAGCCACCGTGATTGCCACCACGCCGCCCAACAATTTCCATACCAAACCAGCAAACTGCTTGAATCTGCCTTCCACATAGTGGGTCGCCAGAGTAGTCAGGATGGGCTTAAAGATGAATCCGCTGGCCAGATTGATCACGGAAGTAGGCATAAACAGGCAGGCGTAAATATAGCGAATATCTGACGATGCCTCATCGGCTCCCTGAAATACCGCATCCACCGAATAGTTGGAGGCATTAAAAATATACAGACACAGGATAGATCCTACAAACAGGAGCACCGTACTACGGATCAGCTTACCCAGGCGCACTTTGTCAAAAGATACTTCCAACGAGGCAAACTCCCCGATCAGAACTACATCAAAGATCAGTACACCTACGGCAGCCGCAATGACCATAGCCACAACCGCCCAAAGTACATTGCCGGTAATGGAGACCACCACTGCATACACTGCCACAGACAGCACCGTACGGAAAGCAACAGACTTGCCGGCCAGATCCATACGGCCGTTTTTCTGAAACTCGCCTTCAAAGACATCCGCTGCGCCATCCATCATTTTGTACAGACACAGCAGGGCAAACAGCATAAAACGCAGCCCCTTTTCGCCCGTCAGCCAGGGGAAGAGAAATCCTCCCGCAGCCATCAATCCACAGGTCAGAATACGCAGACTGAAATAGTCCCGAAAACTGTATTCATTGCCTACATCTGTCACCTGAAAAGGTCGAATCTCAAAATATCCCAGAGTCAGCAGGATCTGTCCTGTCTTAAAAGCAATATTAAAATCAGCACCCACACCGGTTCCCGCCACCCCTTTGGTAAAACGCACCAATAGAATAGTGGCTGCCGCATACAGCACGCTGCCGATCATATTCCACAAAAAGTTATCTTTGGTGTGGTCCGTCTTATGGCCCAACACCAACTGTTTCCATTTATTCCGCATAAGGTCCAAAATCCAATTCGTGGGGGAAATGGTTTCTACGTTTCTCCACTGGAGGCAGTGTCATATAGTCGGGATACATCTGGGCCAGCATCTTCTCCACATTGCGAGGGAAGTTGACCTGAATATCCTCAAAATCCAGCTTGCGGATCGGATACAGATCTTCCAGTGCAATAGTATTCCAGAAACGATCGGTATCACACAGATAACTAATGCGACTGGTCTGACGATCATTGTAACGTGTCATGGCCGCCTTACACTTGGCATAGATCTTCTTTTTAGAAAAACCAAACAATCCCAGGAAGAAATTGATGGTCATGCAACCGGCAGTTACCACTGCTGCTTTCCAACCCTTAAAACGAAGCATAGGCTTAGGCACACAGCGCAGGATCAGCACCTTGCTCCAGAACCAGGCATCCCATGCCTGCTTCTGATATTCCTTCTCATCGTCGGATACATTGTCAAAGGGATAAATATCCAGGAAAATACCCAAATCACACTGTACATCTTTTAAAGGCATCTCTTTGAACTTGGTTCCCTTTAACATCCAGCGAGTGGTGGTCAGCGGATAGTTCTCATCGATCTCCGCATTCATCATCACGTACTTGTCCGGAAACTCCTTCTGGGCTGCCACCAGGAATTTTTCAAAATCCTCCCGGGGCAAACACACATCGATATCGTCATCCCAGGGAATAAATCCGCCGTGACGCAACGCACCGATGGCCGTACCTGCAAAAGAAAACCAGGTCAGTTCATATTTATCACACACATAGATAAAATCTTTTAAAATATCCAGTTCCAGCTTCTGCAGTCTCTGCAGCGTGGCCTGATCATATTCTCTAGACATATTTTTCATTCCTTATATTTCATTTGTTTTCAAGCCATCACCATAGGACAGCCTTCACTCGATCTCATTTCACATTTCGCGCCTTGCGCGCGTGCCTGCCGAGATGCCCAGACCGTAAGTATGCTTCCTGACAGACCTTTGCGGCCCGCCGGTCCTTAGCGAGCAGGCCTGTTCCAAGGCCTGAGAGCTTAGTACCGCTGCGCGCCGCATAGAGCGAGAGCGTGTCTGTGCAGGAACATACCTTACGGT
This sequence comes from Lachnospiraceae bacterium, assembly GCA_017537225.1. GTDB lineage: Bacteria > Bacillota > Clostridia > Lachnospirales > Lachnospiraceae > RGIG7193. The sequence continues at coordinate 10,104 of JAFYLG010000005.1, read as the reverse complement.
CCTGTGCTCTCCGCCAGCCACGCCCCAAAAGCATTTATTTGTGCTTAATATTCAAAATTCCGATAAAGAATCCGCCAAACATCATCTGTACACCGATGGCCATACAAGTCAGGGCAGGGATGGTCAGACGCATAATGTGCTGAGGATCCAATGCACCAAAGGAATTCTTGCTCCACAGTACCAGTGCCAGAATGGTAGCCACAATACCTAATCCCAGCAAAATACCGCCGGTCAGGATCACGCGATCCTCGGTCAGCTTGCTGATTTCCTTGTCATCCACAGGGATGAAGCCGGATTTTTTAGCGTAGGTCTTGGTAAACAGGGAGAACTGAATGGTGCTGGCACCGATGATGGCAAAAGCAGAGCCATACAGCATGGTATGGATATCCAAAGTAACACTACCGATGGAGATGGGACCAAACATCAGACCAATGGTCATCAGCAGACCCAAAACCAGCAGAGCTATGCCGGGATACATGAACAACCAGTTAGGGCTGTGCATTAACAAAAACTTCAGATGACGCCAGCCATCGCGGAAAGAACGCAGGTGAGGCGGATGAGAACGGCCATCCTTCTTCAAGGTGGTAGGCACCTCAGCGATCTTCAGCTTATACAGAGTGGCCTTTACTACCATCTCACTGGCATACTCCATACCGGTGGTGCACAGACCCAGCTTCAAAATAGACTCTCTGCGATAGCCGCGCAGGCCACAGTGGAAGTCGCCGATGCTGCTGGGATAAAACAGTCTGCCGATAAAGGACAGAACAGGGTTACCGATATATTTGTGCAGGGGAGGCATGGCACCGGGCTCGATACCGCCTTTGAAACGGTTACCCATTACCAGGTCATAGCCCTCACGCAATTTCTCTACAAAGGGATCCAGATGCAGAAAATCATAGCTGTCATCGGCATCGCCCATGATCACATAATCACCGTAAGCTGCATTGCAGCCACCGATCAGAGCAGCACCATAACCACGCATAGGCACATCCACTACGCGGGCACCACAACGTCTGGCAATGTCCTGAGAACCGTCAGTACTACCATTGTCGGCGATGAGGATCTCACCGTCTACGCCGCTGGTCTCCAGATAGGTTCGTGCTTTGTTGATACAAGTTTCCAAGGTCTCTGCCTCATTTAAGCAAGGCATCAGTATGGTTAATTCCATGTTCCCCTATTCCTCTCCGTTTAATATCTCTGCCAACGCAGCCAACAGACGATCATTTTCTTCCTGTCTGCGCACTGCCAGGCGAATGTACTCTCCGTCCAGACCTTTCTTGGCGGACAAATCTTTAATCAATATATTATACCGTGTCAACAGCTGTTCTGTCAACAGGGCTGCCGTCAAACCAGAAGCAACTGCCTCCTCTGTCAGCCGGCACATGATATAATTGGCCTGGCTGGGATAACACTGCAGACCAGAGATCTGTGCCAGTCCCTCTGCCATAGCCTTGCGCACCTGACAAAAACGTTCCAGAGCCTTATCATAGTCCTTGCGGTACTTCTCTGCGATCTGCATGTAGAACTCACCAAAGGAATTGATATTCCAAATGGCCACATCCTTCTTCAACGCTGCGATCAGTTCGGCATCTCCGCTGGCCAGTACTCCCAGACGCAGTCCCGGCACACCAAAGCTCTTGGAAATACTCTTCACTACGATCATGTGAGGATACTCTCTCAGTATCTCTTGGGACAGGATGGATCCCTGTTCACAGTCCGCAAAATCCACAAAGGATTCGTCCACGATCAGACGGATCTCATGAGTCTCTGCCCAGGATGCCAGACGCAGCACATCTTTACGAGGAATATAGTTGCCGGAAGGATTGTCCGGATTGATCAGCGTCAGGATCTTAATGTCCTTACCGGTAAAGGCATCCATAATGTCCTGAGCAGTATATGCATAATCTGTACCACTGCCGATCTGCTTCATATCAGGCTTACAGGCAAAGATTTCCTCCGGCTTACGGTTAGGATACTCCTCAAAGGTAGGCTGGATCACTCCCATAAAACCAGGTAAGTACTCCATCACTGCCTTGATCAGCTCTGCCGCACCGTTGCCGATGACGATCTGTTCTTTCTTTAATCCAAAATACTTGGCCGCCAACAGACTGTTTACTACCATACCGGAAGGATAGTTGGTCAGCAGCACTTCAAAGCTATTCTGCATCTCTGCGATCAGCTTAGGCGTAGGATAGAAAGGATTCACCAGATAGCAGTAATCCAACAGTCCGGGATATCTCCAGTATCCACCATAGCGGCGCTGCATTCTCTGCAGACGATCCTGCCCCTTGGCAAACAGAGACTCGGCAATATCCAGATCCTGCACATCATCGATCTCGTACCACACTTCACCATCCAGACGAGCAGCCTTCAACTCTGGCTTGTCCAGGTAGGCGATCACCTTCAATACCTGCTCATAATACTCATTGTGTCCAAGAGCCTTACAGTAGGCTTCCAAAAAAGGTACATAATGGGTGGAGGAAAACTCCTTGCTGAACTTATAGATATTGACCGTTTTATAGTAAGAATCGGTCTTGGTAAAGTCAAAATCCTTTTTGCCGATGAAGGAAGTGATATTGTCCTCCTCGTCCAGCGTCACTACCGTACCGTCCATCCAGCTCTCGTAGGCCGCTACCAGAGCCAGGCTGGGATAAGGATCCTCCACCAGACGACGCAGTACGGCATCTTCAAAGATCAGGTCAGACTCCAACAGCAGGGTGTCGTCCTTCTCCAGATAATTTCTGGCCAGGTACAGGGAGTAAATATTATTTGTCTTGTCATAGATGGGATTATCCACATACACGATGGGAGTGCGCACATCCAAAGTGCTCACATACTCCTGCAGCTTCTTTCCCTCATAACCAACCACCAGCACGATGCGGTCCAGCGACAACTGATCCAACGCATTCAACGCTCTCTGGATCAATGTCACACCATTGACCTCTACCATGCATTTAGTCGCATTCTTGGTCAATTCCTTCAGCCGTTTCCCCATTCCGGCTGCCAAAATGATCGCCTGCATATTATTCTTCCTTTTCTCCAAAATTGTTCTTAACTACAGCTACCACAGCAGCCAAAGCTTCTGCTTCATCCGGTCCTTCACAGAAAAACTCGATTTCCTCTCCCGGCTTGACACAGGCCGCCAATACACTCAAAACGCTCTTTACATTGGCAGTGGAAGTACGAATACGAAACGTAACAGAAGCCTGATATTTGATCGCCTCATTGCACAGCACGCCAGCCGGCTTTAAATGAAGGCCGGTCTTGTTATTTACCAATACTTTCTCTTTTACCATACGATCACTGATCCTTTCCCCATGGATGTTATCCAAAATGAATTTCTTCTCGTGATACTCTTTTCATAATACTTTTATGATGTTATCCAGCCTGTTCTGAAGTCTCAGGAGCTGTGGTCTCCGGAACGCCGCCTACTTCCTCAGCCTCCGTGGTCTCTTCCTCCGTAGTTTCCTCGGTAGATTCTTCCGTTGACTCATCAGTAGATCCCTCTGTCGACTCCTCCGTAGACTCCGAGATTTCTTCCACCAGTACTTTGGCAGCGTCCACTTTTACGATTTCAAAGGCATTATCCACCTTTACATGAACCTCCACCTCACTGGTACCAGTCTGCAGATCCTGTACTTCGATCCAGGCATCCATCATTTCATTGGTCAGTGTATTCAGGTCCTCCTGCAGTCCCTCGATCACTATGGACACGCCATCCAGGATCTTATACTCAAATCCTTCCTGCATACCTACCATACGAATTTTTGCCGGTTGCAGTTCTCTGGTCTGCTTTACCAACGGTTCTACCTGCAAGGTGATAGTCACGATGGTATTTCCCTCTACCGTAACACCTTCCGGTACATACTGAGTCAGATCGATCTTGATCTCCTTACTGGAAGTAGCTCCCTCCAGATCCAGTGCTTCTGCCGGTATATCGATGGCATCCACCTCAGCCAGCACATTGCGATAGCCGGCAATATAAGCTGTCTGATTCGCACCGGTCATACCGGTATATCGATATCCTTCCGCCACAGTGCCCACATAGCCATTGGTGCGCAGGATCACCTCTTTGATCTTCAGCAGCGGTACCTTGTAACTGATTTCTTTGGCACTGATGGAGAACTCGTGATCCTCCAACCCGCTGGTATTCAATTTTAACTCAGAGCCAGTCACATCGTACAACTTCAATGTAGCAGTGCCTTCCACATCGGCATTCATACCATCTACATTCACTTCGATGCCCACAGAAGCGATCTGCTCCTGGATGGACTTGGGCGCCGTAATGGAAACACGGAGAGGATCCGTCCCAAAGTCTCCGATAATATAGCTATCCTTAGGCTGACCGGTGATACGTACCTTTACCGGATAATCCAGTTTCATGATCTCTTCCAGTGTCACTTTGACGCTCTTGGTCTTCCAGGTGATATCCTCCTCATTTAACTGATACAACGGAGAAGTCAACCACTCTACTTTCACTTCTACTGAACCAAAGGGACCGATCTGGGCCAGGTCCACAATAGCACGAAAATCTGTAGCACGCACTTTACCAGAGTCCTTGCGGCGTACTCTTACAGAAATATCTACACCTTTGGAGTCAAGATCCTCCACCGTATAGGTCTGTTTACTGGTCAACACCACCTCTTCATTCAAATACTCAATATTATGAATGGTCAGATTTTTTGTTTCATAGGGGTTTTCCGCATTGAGGACTACCAGCCACAAAAAGAGGGCCAACAACACGGAAACCAGCTTTAAAACCCAATTATTCGTCAGCTTTTCCTTCATGTTTTTGCAGTCCTTTCCACAGTTTGTAACCCAGGCCGTGCACTTCCTCTTCGTTCTTTTTCAGCCTCAAAAGTTCATTCTTCAGCTGTTCACTGGTCAGTGCCCGCTTCAGATGACCATTCTCTGCCAGAGATACCGCACCGGTCTCCTCCGATACAATAAGGGTCACACTGTCAGTCACGTCACTGATACCCAGACCGGCACGATGTCTGGTACCCAGATCTTTGCTGATCTCCATGTTATCTGACAGCGGCAGATAGCAAGTAGCTGCGGTAATGCGGTTTCCACGAACGATCACTGCACCGTCGTGGAGAGGGGTGTTCTTTTCAAAAATATTTAATAACAACTGGCTGGTCAGCACACCATCCACACGGATACCGGTGCGCTCGTACTCGTTCAGCGGAGTTTCTCTCTCAATGACGATCAGGGCGCCCGTTTTGGCCACCCCCATCTCAAAGCAAGCCTTAACCAGCTCACCTACCGTCTTTTCTGTAAAACTGTCCTCATCTCGTTTGTGACGACTGTCTGTCATAAACAGAGGGATCATTCGACGACGTCCCAATTCATCCAAAGAGCGTCTCAGCTCCGGTTGGAAAATGATAACTACACCGATCAAACCCACACTCAACAGTTTTTCCATCAGCCATATGATAGTGTACATTTCCAGAATATACGCCAACATAACAAACGCACCCAAAACCACAATACCCTTAACAGGTACCCAGGCTCTGGAATTCTTTACCCACCGCAGGATCTGATAGATCAGATAGGACAGAATGATCAGTTCCAGGATGTCTACCAAACGGATGCTGGGCAGATTGGAAAACTGTGTATTTAGATAATTGATAAGTCCATCCATGGCGCTACTGCCTCCCGCTTACTTTTCTTCCTCTGCCATCTCACGCATGATATTGCGGATATCCTCGCCCAGGTCCACCGTCTCCTGCAGCCCCTGTTCTCTACCCTTTTGGTTCACAGTAAAACGCTTCACTTCTCGCTGGGGAGGAGTCACTGTCAGTTTGGGCACTGCTTTCACGTAATAATAATACTCATCATCTTCGAACTGTACGTATTCGGTACGACTGTAATCCACGGAAAACAGGAAAAACTCCACCACCAATGCGATCAACGCAGACATCAACATACCGATCACAAGACTAGCCGTCGAAAAACCGGTACTGGATACTTCCAGCATCGTCATACCTACCAAAATAGCCGCCAGCTCCACAATACCACCGATACCAATGGCGATCTTCCAACTATGAGCCACAGACAAACGGCGGATCACATACACCAGAACGATCGTCAGTGCAAACGCCAGGATCATCACCAGCATACCTTTGTTGGTAACGATCTGATCAGCCATCAACTGAAAACGAATCAGCATGCTGCTGCTTTCTGTCTCTGTCAACGCCATCACATTGTTCTTAACCACCAGGATCATATAGTAAAGTACCACACCAAAGGCAGCAGGGATCGCTGACAGCATACTGCAGGTCAATCCCAGCAAAATAGGTACCAGGTAAGGAAGCTTCCACCCAAACAGCAGAGGCACCAACACCAGGATAATACTGTTACCCGGTTTAAAAATGAAATACGTAAAGAACATAATGCACATCAACAGGAAGCACACCACAAAGGCTTCCATGGACAAGGCAAAAATATGTCCCAACATAAACAGCATATAGAATACCACTACGGCATTGACAGGCAGCAAAGAACAGATCAAAGACGCCACCAGGATCACCGGCATACTATTTAACTGACTCATAAATCCCAGAGAGTTCTTCAACATGCTCAAAGACGCAAAAGCCAACAAAAACTTGATCACCGGATCAATATATACATCGTATTTCCCGTAAAACTCTTTTACTTTATCTTTGATCAACAACAATTTCATCATCATAACATCTTCTCCTTGGCCGAGGCCTCGTCCTGGTAAGATTTTGCCAGTTTGCGCAGCTGGCTGCGATAGCCTTTCAGTTTATGCTGTGCCTTCTGATAGCGCACACAATAAACCGCCAGAGAAATCAGCAAAAAGAGGATCAGCACTGCTGCATACATAAATACACACTGTTTACCCAACGCAAACAAATCTGCCACACTCTTCTCCGTCATCAACTCTTCCGCATGGTAGATCACCCACATGCCCACCGCCAGAGCAAATGCGATAGTAATAGAAATGGCCGATTTGATCATTCCATATATCACATAATCGCCTCGAAAGAAACGATTCACAGCCAGAGCACCGCGAGCTTCTTTTTTCTCAAACATGGCGGCTCTGGTCATGGTTTTTACTTTATTTGCACGAATCATATCCTATCTCCTTACATAGCTAGTACTAGTATAACATAGATAGAGAAAAAATTCGATACGATTATATTATTTTTTTGTTTCAAAAGTATGACAAAACAAAGAAATTTTCCTTGTTTTTTCTTTATGTCAATTATATTTAACCACCATACATCCCAAATCCATTATGCAGCTTGCTCCTGCTCTTCCTCCCAAAGTGTCTTCCACACCTGCCAGATCCACCGACTGAGAACAGATGCCACCTGATGGATCAACCAGCCTGCCACAAACGAGCCCACAAATACCAGCCCCGTCAATACCAGTCCTCTGGTCAGATACTCCTCCGCTCCATATTTTCCTCGTTGTAAAATATACAGTTTTTGATCAAAGACACAGGAGATCAGATACATCTCCAGAGTCACTCCAGACAGGACCGCCATAACTTTGCGGATCCATCCACATTTGCCGTTCAATCGATACGTTCCCAAAAACAGGGATACCGCGATAGTCGCTGTCCCAAGGTGACTGTAAGAGATATTAAATCCTTCGTAAAAGTCACCTTCCGCTCCACCGGTATAGCGGTTGATCACACCAAAGCACAGCGCCACTGCTATTGCCATCACAAAACACAATACAGAATTCATCTTAGGCTGGTAGGTTCGGATCCAACAGCCGATCAGATAGTAGGTGAAAAAGTAAAGGCTGGTCCAATAGTTAGGCAGGATATTCAGCACATGCTCTCCATCCAGTGAGATACCATTGACGGAATTAGGCAAGAACGTCATAAATACAAAGATCAGCACCATGGCAGTATGCTTCTGTCTGGTCTTCAATTGATTCCATGCCATATTAAAAAAAGGACTTACCAGCAAAAGACCGATATACATCTCCAGATACCAGCTGTAATTGGCCAGTTTAAACTCAAAAAACTCACAGAGCCATTCCCAGGCAGTCTTTTGCTGTCCATCTACATGGATTTTATACCATAAGCACACCAGAGAAACGATGACCCAGCTGATCAGTATCGGCAGCAGACTGGAATAATACCCTTTTTTCCACTCTTTGCCACATTTCAAATACCCGGTCAACATCAAAAACAACGGAATACAGCACATAAACACACAGCGGCCAGCGGCAGCTATAGTCATCGCCGTGGTATCCACCGGCTGACTGTAAAATCCATTGCGCAAGAAAAAATGAAGCCACAACAACAAAATAAAAGCCAGGACACGAACCGCATCAGGGCCAAAAGCATGCTGTTTCATTACAGATCCAGATGTGGAGTTGATATGTTTCATCTGCATGATACTGTTTCCTTTTCTTTGGTAATATCAAAATATGCTTCTGTAAATACGAGGAAGCATATCATTGTTATGTTATCACAATTTCCTCTTTTTCTCAACAAGCAAATCCTATGCGCATGAATAGCTCGCATGGGCAGTGGGCATATCTCCACTGCTCATTGCCTCACGCAAAAAGCCCCGCTGTGAAAACACAGCGGGGCTTGATCGACACGATATTCTACCGATCGATTAGGAGAAGATAGGCTTCAGAGCCTCAGCCAGAGCATCCTTCTGAGCCTTGGCCTCAGCCAGATCCTTACCCAGAGTGGTGAAGTAAGTCTTGATCTTAGGCTCGGTACCGGAAGGACGTACCACAACGGTAGCGCCGCCTTCCAGAGCGTAGATCAGAACGTTAGCTGCAGGCAGACCAGTCTCTTCGGGCTTCTTGTAGTCGGTAACCTTGGTTACTGCGTAGCCGGCAAACTCCTTAGGAGGATTCTGACGCAGATCATTCATGATGCCGGTCATCTTGTCCATACCGGACAGACCAGGGAACTCAAAGCTGTCTACGATGTTCAGATAACGGCCGTACTGAGCGTAGATCTCTTCCAGTCTCTGCTTGATGGAAGAACCGATGGAACGGTAGTAAGCAGCCATCTCACAGATCAGCATGGAACCGATGATAGCATCCTTATCACGTACGTAAGGACCAGCCAGGTAGCCGTAGCTCTCTTCAAAACCGAAGATGAATCTGTCAACTTCACCGGCAGCTTCCAGACCTGCGATCTGATCGCCGATTCACTTGAAGCCGGTCAGTACGCTGCGCAGTTCTACGCCGCATCGAGCAGCAGCAGCATCTGCCAGAGGAGTGGAAACGATGGACTTAACAGCAACAGCGTTCTTAGGCATGGTGCCGTTTTCGATGCGGCCTGCGCAGATGTAATCTAACAGCAGAACGCCTACTTCGTTACCGGAAACCAGCTCATAGGTGCCATCGGGGCACTTGATAGCGATACCAACACGGTCAGCATCGGGGTCGGTAGCCAGCATCAGGTCAGCGCCGGACTTCTCGGCCAGCTCCAGGCCCAGACGCAGAGCTTCGAAGATCTCAGGGTTAGGGTAAGGGCAGGTAGGGAAGTTGCCATCGGGATACTGCTGCTCGGGAACGATGGTCACATCATCGATACCGATATCGGACAGGATGCGGGTAACAGGAACCAGACCGGAGCCGTTCAGAGGAGAGTAAACCAGCTTCAGACCAGCAGTCTTGCACAAACCGGGACGTACGCTGCGAGCCTCGATAGCCTCGTACAGAGCTTCCTTACAGTCGTCGCCAACATACTCGATCAGGCCGGCAGCCATACCTTCTTCGAAGGACATCAGCTTAGCACCGGTCAGAATGTCGGTCTTCTGGATCTCAGCGTAAACAATGTTAGCAGCATCATCGGTCATCTGGCATCCGTCAGGACCGTAAGCTTTGTAACCATTGTACTTAGCAGGGTTGTGGGAAGCGGTAACCATAACACCGGCATTGGCCTCATAATAACGAGTAGCAAAGCTCAGAGCAGGTACAGGCATCAGCGCATCATAAATACGAACCTTGATACCATTTGCAGCCAGAACACAAGCGGTCTCCTTGGCAAATACATCACTGTTGATACGGCTATCGTAGCTAACAGCAACCAGCTGATTACCACCCTGGGTCTTAACCCAGTTAGCCAGACCCTGAGAAGCCTGACGT
>JAFYLG010000046.1 GCA_017537225.1 Lachnospiraceae bacterium | reverse complement strand
TATCACAGTATTATCACATCTGTTCTATTGTATCTATTTTCTCAAAATGGTATACTATTACCAATAAACTACCATAAATAAACAGATAGAATAAAATAAGGAGATATCACCGATGAGATACACTACTCTTCTCTTGGACGCCGACGATACTCTGCTGGATTTTAAGAAAACCGAGGAGTATGGTCTGTCCTATACCTTCGAAAAATACGGGATTCCTTTTACTGAGGAGGTCCGCACTACCTACAAGACTATCAATCACAAACTGTGGGCTGCATTTGAGGAGGGAGAGATCTCCAAGCCTACGATCCTAGCGCGCCGATTCCGCAATACCTTTGCAGCCCTTGGTATTCAGGGAGAGTTTCCCGGATTTGAAGAGGAATATCAACTGGCGTTGGGTCGTGGTGGTTTTCTGATCCCGGAGGCTATGGAGGTATGTCAGGAACTGAGCAAGAACTGTCGCCTCTACATCGTGACCAACGGTGTACAGGCTACCCAGGCCAGCCGTATGGAGCTGTCTGGATTGCTGCCTTACATTCAGGATGTGTTTGTTTCGGAAACCACCGGTTATCAGAAGCCCCAGAGAGAATATTTTGACTATGTGTTCTCCCGTATTCCAGACTTTGATCCGGAAAAAACGCTGATGATCGGCGATTCTTTGGGATCAGATATCAAGGGAGGTCACAATGCCGGACTGGATACCTGTTGGTACAATCCGGCTGGCAAGACCAATGGGATCGGTGTTCCCATCACCCATGAGATCAAAAATCTGAAAGAGCTATATGCCATCGTGAAAGGAAGCGAGGAATAAGTGACGGAAAACAACAAATCTGTGTCAACGGAGATGTGTTTGGAAGAAGAGAATAAGGGATCGTTTGCGGAACGACTCAAGGAGGCAGGCAGCCAGAAAGCTGCCAATATCCTGACCGGACGTGTGCTGATCGTTGCCATATTGCTGATCGTTCAGATCGTGTGGCTGGGATTTTTGCTGTTTCGATTGATGGAATATTCCGTTTGGATCACCGGACTGTTTGCTTTGATCAGTTTAGCTGTGGTGGCATATATCATCAATTCCAATGCCAACCCATCCGTAAAATTGGCGTGGGTGGTGCCTATTATTGAGATGCCGGTATTTGGTGGTCTACTGTATCTGGCATTGGGTACCAAGCGTCCCTTACGGCGGATGCGATTGGCTCTGGAAAAAGCAGATCAGCTGACCAATGAATATGTGGATGAAGATTTGAACTTGATACCTGAGGTGCGTCAGGAGGACCCTCATATGGCGGGGCAGATGCAGTATCTGGCAGATCGGATGTTTCCTGCCTATCGCAATACCACCGGCCAATATTATCCGGTGGGTGAAGAACTGTATGAAGCTATCTTAGAGACATTGCAGAGTGCCGAACATTATATTTTCCTGGAGTATTTCATTGTCCAGGAAGGTGCCATGTGGAATCGTATCCTGGAGATTTTGCAGGAAAAAGCCGCCGCCGGTGTGGAAGTTCGTTTTATCTATGATGATTTTGGCAGCTTGTTTAAACTGCCTACCGGGTATGACCGTAAGTTGGAAGCCATGGGCATCAAAACTCAGGTATTCAATCCCTTCATTCCTTTTTTGTCTGTGGTGATGAACAACCGTGACCATCGCAAGATCCTGGTGGTGGATGGGCATACCGCTTTTACCGGCGGCATCAATCTGGCCGATGAATACATCAATGTCCATTCTCCTTTTGGGCATTGGAAAGATACCGGTGTGAAGCTGGAAGGTGAGGCAGTCTGGGGACTGACTTTGATGTTTTTAAATATGTGGAATGCCTTCCGACCCACCGATACTTGTCTGAATAAGTTTCGCCCCCATGTGTGGCATCCGGAAAGCTTTTCCGGAGATGGTTATGTGATCCCTTATGCGGATACCCCCATGGATAACGAGGTGCTGGCGGAAAATGTGTACATGAACCTGATCAATGGTGCTACCAGCTATGTCTATATCATGACGCCATATCTGATCACGGATCACGAGATGACCACGGCTCTGTATCTGGCTGCCAAGCGCGGCGTAGACGTGCGGATCATGACACCAGGTGTCCCTGATAAGAAGACGGTGTATCAGCTGACCCGCTCCCACTATCCGGAACTGCTGGATAATGGTGTGAAGATCTACGAATATACTCCAGGCTTTGTCCATGCCAAGTGCGTGGTGGCCGATGACAAGGTGGCTACAGTAGGTACCATCAATTTTGACTACCGAAGCCTGTATCTTCATTTTGAGTGCGGTACCCTTCATTACAAAAATGCGGTGGTACAGCAGGTCCGTGACGACTTTTTGATCACCCAGGAGAAATGCCGTCAGGTGACAGAGTACCGTACCGACAGGATCTCTCTGGTGAAGGCGATCTATTATGCGGTGTTGCGTCTGTTTGCACCGCTGATGTGAGGAAATAAAACCAGTCTCGTGGAAATACAAAAAGAAGGTTCCACGATCACCAAATTGCAAAAACCGCAATTAAGTGTGATCTTAGGAACCTTCTTTTTATATTTGAGTAGCTGTTTTTATCTCTCCCAGCGTCCGGAGCAGCCACAAGGCAGCACCAGTCCATTAGAAGTCACGGGCAGGCCTACTTCCTGGGCATCTACATGACCGCCAAAGCGGGACACGATCTCGGTGTTCATCATGTAGGACAGTACGGCAGGCTGCAGGCCGGTGGTGTAGGAGTTGATCAGGAAAAACAGAGGCTGGGGAGCCAGGATGGCCATGCAGGCCTGGATCAGAGGATGGATAGCGTCCTCGATCTTCCAGATCTCGCCCTTAGGACCACGGCCGTAGGAGGGAGGATCCATAATGATGCCGTCGTACACATTGCCGCGGCGGGCTTCTCTCTCAACGAACTTTAAGCAGTCGTCTACGATCCAGCGGATGGGAGCTTCTTCCAGGTTACTGGATTTGGCATTTTCTTTGGCCCAGGTCACCATGCCCTTGGAGGCGTCTACGTGAGTGACATTGGCGCCGGCAGAAGCAGCAGCCAGGGTGGCGCCGCCGGTGTAGGCAAAAAGGTTCAGCACCTTAACGGGGCGGTCGGCAGGACGCTTCTTTGCCTCAGTCTGGATCAGCTGAGAGAACCAGTCCCAGTTGGCAGCCTGCTCGGGGAACAGACCGGTGTGCTTAAAGCTGAAAGGTTTCAGCTGGAAGGTCAGCTTTTTGCCGATGATGGTGTTATAATCGATGCTCCACTGTTCGGGCAGATCAAAGAACTGCCACTGGCCGCCGCCGCGCTCGCTGCGGTGATAGTGGGCATTGGGGCGCTTCCAGCCCTTGTGAGTTTTGGGGGTATTCCAGATGACCTGAGGGTCGGGACGAACCAGCAGGTAACCGCCCCAGCTCTCCAGTTTTTCACCCTGAGAGCAGTCAATAACTTTATAATCGTTCCAATTATTTGCGATCCACATAAGAAGTGATCCTTTCTATCGTTAATGGGGATATCTCCAACATAATGATCTGTACTTGTGGATAACCACAGGAAAAAGAATGTCGGAGAAGTCCAAACTTCTTCTCATATATCATATCGTATAAATCCTACTTTCGCAAGAAGGAGTTGGAAGGATTTTGGAAAAGGGGAGAATTACTGGCATATGCCCAATTGCATCGTCTTCCTCTTGACCTTCTCCTCCAAAAGGTCTATAATGAGAGGCAAGCGTCCGAAGAAAAGCTTCGGATTTTGTATGTAATGGAAGGAGAATAAAACAATGGCAGAATGTAATCACGATTGCAGCAGCTGCAGCAGCAACTGCGGTGACCGCACGGCCCCTCTGGATTTCACAGTGGCCCCTCATAAGTGGAGCAATGTAAAGCATGTGATCGGTATCGTCAGCGGTAAGGGCGGCGTAGGTAAGTCCCTGGTGACCTCTTTGATGGCTTGCGCTATGAAGGAGAGAGGCAATACCGTAGGTATTCTGGATGCTGATATTACCGGCCCTTCTATTCCTAAGGCTTTCGGTATTCACGAAAAGGCCATGGGAAATAACGATGGTATTTTCCCTTGTCAAAGTGCTACCGGCATCGATGTGATGTCTGTAAACCTGCTGTTACCCAACGAGACCGACCCTGTAGTATGGAGAGGTTCCATGATCGCCAACGCTGTAAAACAGTTCTGGAGCGACGTCATCTGGGAAGATGACGAGTATCTGTTTGTAGATATGCCTCCGGGAACCGGCGATGTGCCTCTGACCGTGTTCCAGTCTCTGCCCGTGGAGGGTATTATCATCGTAACCTCTCCTCAGGAGCTGGTTTCCATGATCGTTGGTAAGGCAGTAAAGATGGCTGAGATGATGAACATCCCGATCCTGGGTCTGGTAGAGAACTACTCTTATTTCCGTTGCCCTGACAATGGCAAGGACTATAAGATCTTTGGCGAGAGCCATATCGATGAAGTAGCTGCTTCTTACGGTGTAAAGGTACTGGGCCGTATGCCCATCGATCCTAAGATCGCCGCTGCCTGCGATGCCGGCCGCATCGAATTCCTGGAGGAGAATCCTCTGATGGAAGTGGCTGAGGCTCTGGAAAAGAAGTTCGCAGAAGAAAAGTAAAAAGAAATGGGCTCCGAACGGCAGATGCCTGCCGATCGGGGCCTGTTGCGCTATTTGGGAGGTGTTTTATGAAGATTTTTATCAGTGCAGATATTGAAGGAACGGCTGGTATCGTCAATTGGAAAGAGACGGAGCCGGGCGATCAGTATGGCTATTTTGCAGAGCAAATGACCGGTGAAGTAGCGGCTGCCTGCCAGGGTGCTTTGGATGGCGGTGCCACCGAGATCCTGGTTCGGGACGCTCATGATTCTGCCCGCAACTTAAATCCTGCAAAATTGCCTCGCAAGACTCGTGTGCTGCGTGGCTGGACCGGTGGTCCTTACACAATGATGGACGGCATCAATGAGACCTATAGTGCAGCGGCTATGACAGGCTATCATACCTGCGCGGCCAGCAATGGCAATCCATTGGCTCACACCATGACTACCAGCATCGAGAAGGTGACTATCAATGGCATGCCTGCAGTGAGTTTATGATCAATGCCTATATTGCGGCCTACAATGAGGTGCCGGTGATTTTTGTCAGCGGAGATACCATGCTGTGCGAATTGGCTAAGGAACTGTGTCCTAATATTACCACCGTAGCTACCAGCTTTGGTATGGGCGGAGGCTCCATCGGCATGCATCCCGAGGATGCCAAAGAGGCTATCCAAGCTGGTATGGAGCAGGCAGTAAAGCATCTGGAGGAACAGCTGGCAGCAGGCCAACCCTCCGATTGTCTGATCCAACTGCCGAAACGCTTTGTATTGGAAGTGACTTATCGGGATCATAAGAAGGCATACACCTCCTCCTTCTATCCGGGTACCGTTCAGACCGGTCCCAAGACCGTAGTGTTTGAGGCGACCGATTATGGTGATGTGCTGGGCTTTATGTTGTTTTGTATGTAAGACCATTGAAAATATGGCAAGGATCAGCTGCTGTATCCCCTGTGGGATATGGCAGCTTTTTGCGTGAATCTCAATTTGCTATCGCAAATCGAGGCATGCGCGCTGCTCATAGTGTATGTTACTTCCAGGGGAAGAACCGTGCTGGATGAATTTTCTTGATTTTCTGGCAGTCTGTCCATTGACAGTCACATAAGAAAAAGGTTACAATGATAGAGTATGTTTTATTAGAGTGGGTAACTGTTGTTTCGTTGGAGCGATGAACTCTGATGATATGACTTATAATGTATCGTAATATGACAGACGAGGAGTAACGTTATGAGAACAGGTTTTGATAATGACAAGTATGTACAGCTGCAGTCTCAGCACATTCGCGAGCGTATCGCCAGTTTTGGTGATAAGCTGTATTTGGAATTTGGCGGCAAACTGTATGATGACTATCATGCGTCTCGTGTGCTGCCCGGATTTGCTCCGGACAGTAAGCTGAACATGCTGATGCAGTTAAAAGATCAGGCAGAGATCGTTATCGTCATCAGTGCTTCGGACATTGAGCGTAACAAGGTGCGTGGCGATCTGGATATCACCTATGACAAGGACGTACTGCGTCTGCGTCAGCTGTTTATGGAACGTGGCCTCTATGTGGGCAGTGTAGTGATTACCCAGTATGTGTCCGGTATGAAGTCTGCAGATTTGTTCCGTGAGCGTCTGAAGCAGGCCGGTATCGCCGTATACACCCACTACAAGATCGAAAACTATCCTCAGGATGTGGCTTTAGTCATCAGTGAGGAGGGCTTTGGTAAGAACGATTATATCGAGACCAGTCGTCCTTCGGTGGTGATCACGGCTCCCGGTCCCGGCAGCGGCAAGATGGCTACCTGTCTGTCTCAGTTGTACCATGAGAACAAGCGCGGTATCCGTGCCGGCTATGCCAAATTTGAAACCTTCCCTGTGTGGAACCTGCCCCTGAGCCATCCGGTAAACCTGGCTTACGAGGCTGCCACCGCGGATTTGAATGATGTGAATATGATCGATCCCTTCCATTTGGATGCTTATGGAGAGATCGCTGTCAACTATAACCGCGACGTAGAGATCTTCCCTGTGCTGCGTTCTGTCTTTGAGGCCATCTACGGAGACTGCCCTTACAAGTCTCCCACCGACATGGGTGTTAACATGAATGGCTTCTGTCTGGAAGATGATGAGGCATGCCGCGAGGCTTCCCGCCAGGAGATCCTGCGCCGTTACTATCAGGCGCTGGTCAAGAGAGCCGAGGGCAAGGACGCCGAGACGGAGATCCGTAAGATCGAGTTGCTGATGCGTAACACCAAGCTGACAGTCAATGACCGCAGTGTGGTGCCGGTAGCTCTGAAAGTAGCCGAGGAAAAAGGTGTTCCTGCTGCTGCGCTGGAGTTGCCTGATGGCCGCGTAGTCACCGGCAAGACCGGCGAGCTGTTAGGTGCCTGTGCCGCCCTGTTGCTGAATACCATCAAAGAACTGGCCGGTATTGGCGATGAGGTACATCTGGTATCTCCTTCTGCCATTCAGCCTATCCAGCACTTAAAGACAGAATATCTGGGCAGCCGCAATCCTCGTCTGCACAGTGATGAGGTACTGATCGCACTGTCTGCCAGTGCCGCAGAGAATCCTTTGGCTCAGCAGGCTATGGAGCAGTTGTCATATCTGAAGGGCAGCATGGCTCATGCCTCTGTCAAGCTGTCTTCCGCAGACTACAAGACCTTCCGCAAGCTGGGCATTGATCTGACTTTTGAGCCGGTGCCGGAGCAGAAATAATAGAAGTAGGAGTCCACATGATCAAGGAAAAATGGAGATTAAATATCTCCCCTCAGGAAGCTGCCGCACTGTTGGATCAAAAGATAGATGCTGAGTGTATCGCAGCCTATGTACTGTCCGGTGAGGAAAAGTCAGAGGAGAGCCCCTGCTGTGTGGTTCGCGTCTATGAGCGCTGGTACGGATTGTGCGGTACTACCGCTACATTGACGGTCACCTTGGACGATCTGCTTGGAGTGACCAGAGTGGATTTTACGGCAGGATCCGGTACCCGCATGCCCAGAGGACGTATGGACTGGGGCGTGCGCAATGAGTTTGAGACCATGGCCAAAAAGATCCTCATGTCCCATCGTGTGATGGGATAAGTATCTCACACATTGAATTTTTGTTTTAAAGGAGTAACATCCATGGGCATTATCAAAGCCTCAAAATTGATTTATGAATATATCAAGCGGGACGAGGAGGGCAACCCGGAGGGTGTCAACCGTGCGGTAGACCAGGTGGATATCGATATCCAGCCCGGTCAGTTTGTGGCCATCTTAGGACACAATGGCTCCGGTAAGTCCACTTTGGCCAAGCACATGAACGCTCTGCTGCTTCCCACTGAGGGAACCATCTGGGTAGGTGATAAGGACACTTCTCTGGAGGATAATCTGTGGGATGTGCGCCGCACAGCCGGTATGGTATTCCAGAATCCGGACAACCAGATCATCGGTACTGTGGTAGAAGAGGACGTGGGATTTGGCCCGGAGAATCTGGCGGTCCCTACCCAGGAAATCTGGAAGAGAGTAGACCGCAGTCTGGAGGCGGTAGGTATGACTGCCTATCGTTATCACTCTCCCAATAAGCTGTCCGGCGGTCAGAAACAGCGAGTAGCTATTGCCGGTATCATGGCCATGAAGCCTCGCTGTATCGTGCTGGACGAGCCCACTGCCATGTTGGATCCCAACGGTCGCAAGGAAGTCATCCGCACCGTTCGTGAATTGAACCGTGCTGAGGGGATCACCGTCATTCTGATCACTCATTACATGGAGGAGGTCATCGAAGCCGACAGAGTCTACGTCATGGACGGTGGCCGCGTGGTGATGGAGGGGACACCAAAAGAGGTGTTTGCCCGTACGGAGGAGTTGAAAGGCTACCGTCTGGATGTACCTCAGGTGACCGAGTTGGCCTGGGAGTTAAAGAAGGCAGGATTGCCTTTGACCGATGGTATCCTGACCATCGATGATTTTGTGGATGAGATTTTAGCGATCCACCAAAAGAGCGGGAAATAAGAGAGAATGAAAAGGTTTAGCTTGCTGTGATGACAGTGGGCTTGTGTACTGCGTATGCAGTATGAGGAGTATAGAAAGTAACTATGATCGAGTTAAAGAATATAAATTATACCTATGGAGGCGGTACGACTCAGCAGATCCATGCATTGAAAGATGTGAGTCTGCAGATCCCTGATGGTCAGTTTATTGGACTGATCGGTCATACCGGTTCAGGAAAATCTACTTTGATCCAGCACTTGAATGGTCTGGTCAAGGCTACTTCCGGTGATATTTTGTACAATGGACAGAGTATTTATGCCGAAGGATTTTCCATGAAAGGCCTGCGCAGTAAGGTGGGATTGGTATTCCAGTATCCGGAACATCAGCTGTTTGAGACCGATGTGTTTACGGATGTATGTTTTGGCCCTAAGAATCTGGGACTGGATGCAGAAGAGATCCGTGCCAGAGCCCGAGAGGCTTTGGATCTGGTAGGACTGGATGAGTCTTATGATAAGGTGTCTCCTTTTGAATTGTCCGGTGGACAGAAGAGACGTGTGGCCATTGCCGGTGTTTTGGCTATGAAACCGGACGTGCTGATCCTGGATGAGCCTACGGCAGGCCTGGATCCTAAGGGCAGAGATGAGATCCTGGATCAGGTGGCCAAGCTTCATAGAGAGCGTGGTATCACTGTAGTGCTGGTATCTCACAGCATGGAAGATGTGGCCAAATATGTGGACCGCATTATTGTGATGAATCATGGCCAGGTGGCTTTTGACGGCGTTCCTAAAGAGGTGTTCCGCCACTATCAGGAGCTGGAGACCATGGGTCTGGCAGCCCCTCAGGTGACCTATATCGTGCAGGCTCTGCGTGCCAAGGGCTTTCCTATCGGTGAGGATATCACCACGGTGGAAGAGGCTAAGGCGGCGATCTTGCAGGTGGTGGGAGGTAAGCGATGATAAGAGATATTACCATTGGACAATATTATCCCGCCGATTCTCTGCTGCACAGATTGGATCCTCGCGTCAAGCTGCTGGGAACCTTAGTGTTTATTGTTTCGTTGTTTATCGCCGATAGCTGGCTGGGCTATGTGCTTGCAGCGGCATTTTTGGCATTGATGATCCGTCTGTCCAATGTGCCGTTAAAGTTTATGCTGCGTGGCCTGAAGGCGGTCATGATCTTACTGCTGATCAGCGTGGGTTTCAACATTTTCCTGACCGATGGTGAGCATGTGTTGTTGGAGTTTTGGATCATTAAGATCACCTGGGAAGGTGTGAAGCAGGCCCTGTTTATGGGTACTCGTTTGATCTTTTTGATCATGGGTTCTTCCCTGATGACCCTGACTACCACCCCCAATCAGCTGACGGATGGTCTGGAGACTGGCCTGGGCTTCTTAAAAAAGATCCATGTGCCCATCCATGAGATCGCCATGATGATGTCCATCGCCCTGCGTTTTATCCCTATCCTCATTGAGGAGACCGATAAGATCATGAAGGCCCAAATGGCTCGTGGTGCTGATTTTGAGACCGGCGGCCTGATCCAAAAAGCCAAGGCCCTGGTGCCTATCCTGGTGCCTCTGTTTATTTCCTCCTTCCGCCGCGCCACCGATTTGGCCATGGCCATGGAGGCTCGCTGCTACAACGGCGGTGACCGCACCAAGATGAAGCCCCTGAAATACGAGACCAGAGACTATATCACCTATGTGGTGTTTGCTATCTATCTGGCGCTGATGATTTTGGTGGGCAGACTGTAACATAGAAAAGACAGACCGGGCTGTGCCTGCAGGCATGGTCCGGTCCTGTGTATAAGATTAGGGGACTGACCTGACAGGGGAGGATTCCCGTGATGTATGAGAGGTATTGTATGCGCCGTATCGAACTGATCGTGGCTTATGACGGAACCAAATATTGTGGATGGCAGGTGCAAAACAATGGCATCACCATCGAAGAGGTGCTCAATCGAGAGCTGTCCAAGCTGTTGAAAGAGGAGATCAAGGTCATTGGTGCCAGTCGTACCGATTCCGGGGTTCACAGCCGGGGAAATATCGCTGTGTTTGACACGGAGACCCGCATCCCCCCGGAAAAGATCAGCTATGCGCTGAATGAGCATCTGCCGGAAGATATCGTGGTGCAGCAGTCCCGCGAGGTATTGCCGGATTTTCATCCTCGCAAGTGCTTAAGCCGTAAGACTTATGAGTATCGCATCTGGAATCGTCGTTTCCGCAATCCTTTGAATCGACTGTATTCCTATTTTGTCTATACTCCTCTGGATGTGGAGGCCATGCAGGAGGCAGCAGCCTATCTGGTGGGTGAGCATGATTTTGCCAGCTTTTGTTCTGCCGGTTCTCAGGTGACCACTACGGTGCGTACACTGTATGAGGTATCCGTGACCAAGGAAGATGACCTGATCACCATCCGCCTTCAGGGCAATGGTTTCCTTTACAACATGGTCCGCATCATTGCCGGCACCCTGGTCAAGGTAGGTACCCATGCCTACAGCCCCGAAGATGTAAAACGAATTTTAGAAGCAAAGGATCGTCAAGTGTCCGGCCCCAAGGCTCCTGCCGAAGGTCTGACCCTGATGAAGATAGAGATCGATGAAAGTGAACCGCATTATCCGAATCCTGCTGAATAGATTACGAAAGATGGATGGCCGACGTCCCCTGCTCTGCGTGGTAGGGGTGTTGGCTGTTTTGGTATTGACTGTGACGGTGATGAGTCGTCTTGACGGTGTGGCTGGCAGCGCGTTTGGCGATAGGGTCGATGGTGAACAGGAGACCGATGGTCTCCTGGAAGGGAATAGCGAGGAACCTGTTACCGAGGCGCTCCCGCCGGAGACCACGGAGCCGGTGGAGACCGAGCCTTATCGCATTCCTGTCGGTATGCTCTACTATGTGAAGCTGACAGAATACGGGGAAACTCTGCCTTATTATGATGAAGAAGGAAACGAGATCGGCCGTCTGAACCATCGGGAACAGATCGAGGTGTTGCCCTGGGAGGGTGGGGAGGCTGTCTTCTACTACAATGAAGATTACGATACAGCGACGATCTCTGCAGAGTATCTGTCCGAGGCTGATCCGGGCCGTCTGGTGCGTCCCTTTGTACAGCCCACGCTTTCACCGGAGGATGCCGGTAAGATCTCCATCGTCGTATGGAAGGAACGCCGTGAGCTGGAGCTGCTCAGTGATGGTGAGGTCATCGCCACCTATACGGTAGGCCTGGGCGGCTGGCCTTACGATCACAAGATCGCCCAGGGCGACAGCCGTACACCGGAAGGCGAGTATTACATCTGCACCCGCAAGAACTCTGCAAAGTTTTACCGTTCCCTGGGCATTTCTTATCCCAATAAAGAGGATGCGGCCAACGCCTACAAGTTTGGCACCATCAGCAAGAAGCAGAAGAATGCCATCGACGCTGCCATCGATGCCAGACAGCAGCCTCTGTGGAATACTGCCATCGGCGGAGCCATCATGATCCATGGCGAAGGTGAAGAAGGCTGGGGCGGTGAGTATGACTGGACCGCCGGTTGCATCGCGGTGAATAATGAGGTCATCGATATTTTGTGGGAGTACTGCAAGATGGGATGCGATGTGACCATCTATCCTTAAAACAAGGAAAGAAATGGCATAAGAAACGTAAATAGAGGTTGTGCAATGGCAGAACCTCATGTTATAATGAGGATGAAAAAATAATTTTTTTTGAAAATGACAA
The DNA here is from genome assembly GCA_017537225.1 of Lachnospiraceae bacterium. Taxonomy (GTDB): domain Bacteria; phylum Bacillota; class Clostridia; order Lachnospirales; family Lachnospiraceae; genus RGIG7193. The sequence goes on along the minus strand of JAFYLG010000046.1, from coordinate 2,084 downwards.
AAAGTGATAAAAAATAATCGCCTAAGGCGGACAGAAAGGGAGGCGCAATGGAGAATCGGGTGCAAATCACCAAAACCCCATCCTGGGAGATCAAGTTACGGGCGGAGATGAACAAGCTGAGTATATCAGAACGCAAGGTAGCGGCATTTATTGTCAGCAGTGGCCGGGAGCTTCTGGAACTGGGGATTTCAGATATTGCTCGTAAAAGTGGAGTCAGTGATGCCACCGTGGTTCGCCTGTGCCGTTCTTTGGGCTATAAGGGTCTGAAAGAATTGAAAATTGCGATCGCGCAGGAGAGTCAGGAGGATCAGCCCTATGTGCGCGAGAATCGCGCTGTGTCTGTGGAGGATAGTCCCGCCCAGCTAAAACGAAAGGTTATGTACGCCTGTATGGAGGCGATCCAGGACACCATGGATGTGCTGGATGACAAGGCTTTGGAAGAAGCTATTGAAGCCATGTATGCTGCCAAGTATATCGATATTTTTGGCATTGGCGGCTCGGCGGCAGTGGCTCGGTGCGCCCAGCACAATTTTCGCAAGATCGGAGTCCGCGTCAATGTGTGCTCAGATATCAATCAGCATTATCTGCTGGCAGAGCGTTTTAGTCCCGGGGATGTAGCGTTGGGGATCTCCTTATCCGGTGAGACAGAAGCGGTATGCGATGCCTTGGATCGGGCAGCGGCCAAGGGGGCTACTACCATCGGTATTACCGGCAATCGCAATTCCCGCATGGCCTGCACCGCTCACATCAGCCTGTATTCCTCTTCCAGTGATCAGTTGATGCCTGGCGATCATACCTATGAGCGCAGTGCCCAGTTGGGTATCATTGATATTTTGTTTGCCGGTGTGGCGATGAAGATCCGGGCAGAGCAGGGAGAAGCAGAAGCCCGCAGACAGACTGCGTCATATTAGGACGAATAATCAAAGGGAAAACCTGTCATTCTTATACGATATGTGTGAGCATATGGTATAGGGATGACAGGTTTGTTTTGGTGGGAATGAGCTTGTGGTAAGAAATAATAAAATTTTTTTCGTATCGATTGACAAAACATGAAAATAGTATTATGATTATGTCATAGCAAAAGTGAAAAAACTTTTTATTTCTTTGATAAATTGTTACAAATTGGAGGATCTATGCAGGACAGATATCCACAGATCATAGGCGTGGGCCATTGTTGTCAGGATTCCATTTGTACCATAGAAGAGTATCCACCGGAAGATGGTTCCACACATATTACAGCCATTGATGACAGCCAGGGGGGAGGCGCCGTGGCTACGGCCATGGTGGCAGCAGCGAAACTGGGAGTCCCTACAGGGATGATCGCGCAGCTGGGAGACGATGCCACGGGCGATCAGATCGTACAGGATTTTTGTGAGTACGGTATGGATGTGACAGGGATCCGTCGTGTGGCAGGAGGCAGGAGTTCTTCCTCCATTGTACTGGTGGATCCACAGAAGGGAACACGTACCAAGTTCCCCTATCGGGATAACCTGCCGGTGATCCCCTGGGAGGAGCAGCAGCAGGATCTGCTTCGACATGCCAAGGTGCTTCATCTGGATGGTACCCAGTATGACAATGCAGTGGCAGCAGCTGCGCGGGCAAAAGAGTACGGTGTGATAGTTTCTCTGGATGGCTGTTCCATGCAAAAGGATCATGCCAAGAACCGACGGTTGGCGGCCATGGCAGACATTTTGATCATGAATGCCCGCTATCCTAAAAAGGTATCCGGGCAGGAGGACATCGTTCAGGCCATGCTGGACATGGCGGCGCTGGGGAGTCAAATCGTGATCTCCACAGCAGGGAAGGATGGCTGTTATGCGGTGATCGACGGGAGAGTCCATCGTTTCAGTGCATTTTCTGTGGCGACAGTGGATACCACCGGTGCCGGAGATGTGTTCCATGGAGCTTTCTTGACTGCCTGGCTGGAAGGGCAGGAACTCCGATCCTGTATTCGATTTGCCAGTGCCGTATCGGCATTGAAGTGTCTGAAGCTGGGAGGCAGAGCCGGGATCCCCACCCGATCCGAGGCCGAGAGCCTTTTGCGGGAGGCAGGACCGCTGCAGGAGACCATTTTGGAGTAGAGC
>JAFYLG010000045.1 GCA_017537225.1 Lachnospiraceae bacterium | reverse complement strand
ATCGTATTCATGAGCAGGCGACCAGCAAAGAGTTTATTTTGAACAATAAAAAAGAACAGGAAGACATCGAGATGTTCTGCCATTTCTGGCCCATGTGGCTGGTAAAGGGGATCATGGTCTTCTATAAAAAATCCTATTCTGCTTACGATTAAATCGGGAGGCCTTTATGACTACACTGGACACATTGCGACTGTTGATATTAGTTGCCATGCTTGCCTTTTTGGCAGGCTTGTTGGTGTACTTCAAAAAACATGCCCAGTGGCAGTTGTCTAAATTGTATCTACCCTGCGTATTGTTTTGGGGGCTGGTGTATACTTTTGTGTTCATTCCCTTTACGGCTCCGGATGAATATGCCCATTATGCTTCTGCCTATCGACTGTCGAATCAGATCATGCTGAAAGAATTTGCCGGGACGGCTTATGACGAGACCGGCCATGTGATGATGCGGGAAGATGACACCTGGGAGCTGGGGACAGAATTATCTGGAGAAAACTATGCAGAAGTCTACCGGAATTTTTGGAAGATGGATGGCAGCCAGCGAGAGATCGGCTACGGTCATCACTATATGGAAGTGGCGTTTCATGCCTACACCCCTCAGGCTGTAGGCATTACCGTGGCTCGTCTGTTGGGGTTGGGACAGGTGTTGACCATTTATCTGGGACGGTTGTGCAATCTGCTGTTCTTTGTCTTGTGTGGTTGGCTGGCGGTTCGTGTGGCACCTTTTGGTAAGATGGCTTTTTTTGGAACATCTTTACTTCCTATGACACTGGAACTGGTTGGGTCTTTGTCTTATGACGGTTTTGCCATCGGTTTGGGCATGTTGTTTACAGCTTATGTGCTGCATTTGATTTATGAAAAAGATAAGATCGGTCCCAGACAGTGGGCTATTTTGGGAGTGCTGTTGGCATTGCTGGCACCCTGCAAGATGGTGTACATTCCTTTGGCCGCCATGTGTTTCTTGATCCCTCAGGAGAAGTTTGGTTCTAAAAAGAAATTTATGACGGCAGCAGCTATCGTGGCGGCTTGTATGGTGGCAGGTGTGTTAATCGTCAACTTGAATAAAATGACCTCTTATTTGGGTGAAACAGAAGGTGTCATTGATTGGGCGGGCGGTGTGGCTGGCTACAGCTTCAGTTATTTGCTTCAGTCGCCTTTGACAGCGATAAAAATCATGGGCTATACATTGGTGACTCGTGCGGCTGGTTATGTCTATGGCATGATCGGTGGAAACCTGGGTTGGCTGGAGTATGAGGTGGATGCGGTTCTAGTGCTATTTTTGTTGGGATGGACAGGTTTGACAGCGCTGGCTGTGCGTAAAGAACATCCGGTGGCAGAAGCTTCTGTTATGAAGGATGCGGATGCTTCTATAATGCCAGTGCCTCATCGGATAATCAGTTTGGTTCTATGTTTTGGTACAGTTGCGGCCACTTTGTTGATCATGCTGATGTCCTGGACACCATTGGGCTCTCCTGTAGTAGAAGGTGTGCAGGGGCGATATTTCCTGCCGATCCTGCCTTTGGTGTTGGTGGCGCTTCGCAATAAAAAGATAGCATTGCAGCACAATATTGATGATATTTTGCTTGGTGGTTATTGTATAGTTAACCTGCTTGTGATCCAGTGGATACTGGCTATGGTGGTACGATAAGAGAGTAGGTGTGGGATGAAGTTGTTTGGAAATCGAGAAAATACACGCAAAAAGCTCTCTTATAAGATGTTGCTGCTGGTTTTGGCGATTGTGTTGGCTGGCTTTGCAGTGGATCTGTTTTGTCAGAGACAGGTTGTATTTCTTCCGGAGGAGGAGAAAGGCACTTTCGCAATAGATGTAGGACTCTTGAATGGTCTGGGAATCGAAAAGTCTGAGGAAGGCATACGATTTACCGGTGAAGAAGGCGTTATGACACTGAATTTGGATGGTAATTATGTGGACCGTTTTGCCATCCGCTACGACTGTTCGCAACGATTGGACTTGATGTGGACTGTTTGGATGGTAGGGGAAGAGGTTCCGCTAATTATCGAAGATAGTAATAGCGTCTTTATTGATACGACAGTGGAAAATCTCAATGGATACGTAGAACAAATTGATCTATATTGTAGGCAGAATGAGTATGAACCATATTCATTGATATTGAAGGAACTTAGTATCATTAATGAATATCAAATCAGCTGGCACCGGATCCTGTTTGTTTGGGTGTTGCTGAGTTTGCTTGCTTTTTTGTGGCTGGGAAGAGAGTGGATCTCTGGTCATGTGGCACAGGCATATCTGATAGCTGCCTTGTCCATGGGAAGTTTGATGATCCTTCTGACTCCTGCTAATAAAGTCAGCTGGGATGAAGAAGTTCATTTCTTCCATGCCTACTGTGTATCTCACTTTGGTGCGGAAGTAAAAACCAACGATATTTTGGAAAAATTATTTGTAGCTGATGAAGAAAACTGGCCTTACAGTGTCCCTGTCAATGTAGATGAGCGCATGCAGATGAATGCTGCATTGAATGAGTTAGTAGAGGATCTGGAATACACTCACAATCGAGGTCGGGCTTTGGCAGGTATCTATACGCCGGCTTATGTTCCTTCGGCAGTTGGTATCAGGCTGGGACTGTTGTGTGGACTGCCGTTTACGGCAGTATATCAGCTGGGACGTCTGGCCAACCTGGTGTTTTGTGCTCTGGTAATGGCGTGGGCTATTCATAAGATCCCGGTGGGAAAGGCGGTTCTGGCAATGATCGGATTGTTGCCTACCCCTCTGTTTTTAATGGCTATGTATTCCTATGACTCTTTCATCACGGCTCTGTTCGCGCTGGGATTTGCCATTTTCTTGGACGAATATATGCACCGGGAGAGAAAAATCAGTTGGTGGAGTTTTTGGATCATGGCGCTCGGTTTTGCTGTGGGATCCATGCCGAAAGCGATTTATGTTCCTCTGATCCTAATCGTTTGGCTGCTTCCTAAAGAAAAGTTTATCAGTCGTAAGCAGGAATGGTGGATGAAGGGCATTTCAACAGTATTGTTTGCAGCATTGATGGCCAGCTTTGTCTTACCTGTGATTATTTCGCCTGCGGAGACTAATGATATCCGCGGTGGCAATACCAGTGAGGCTGGACAGATCCCTTATATCCTTAGTGATATCCCCAGATTTATCGATATGATGGTGTATTCCATTCGTACTACCTTTGCCGGCTTCACCATTGGAGCCCCTGTTTACGGCAGTGTGGGACATCTGGGATTAGAGATGTTGGGAATGCTCCTTCCCCTGTTTGTGTTGGCGGTGATCTTTATGGATGAGAAATGTCTGGAGGATGGTCCTGAACTTAATGGAGGGCACATTACGAGAGATGTGCCTGGTCAGAGATTGACCTGGCCAGCCCGATTGTGGACACTTCTAATGTGTTTGGCAGTGATCGGAATGGTGTGGGTGGCTATGTATCTGGCATTTACACCAGTGGGGTATGATCATGTCAATGGTGTGCAGGCCAGATATTACATTCCGCTCCTGTTGCCGATCTATTTATGCTTGTGTCCTGATAGGGTGCGGGTTCCTGTAGAGAAAAAGTGGTTGTATGAATTGACATTAGGTGGCTGTGTAGCGATCACCATGATGGTAGTAGCCAGATCTATGCTGAGTTTGTGCGTATAATATGATATGAGAATGAAACAGATGTCTCTCGGAAACAAGTCGAGGACATCTGTTTTTTGATGCAAAAAATGCATTACAGTAGATTGGAGGATATCGAATACTGGAGAAAACAGTAAAAAACTCCTGAAAAAACTCTAAAATCCTATGGAACGGTTGCGAATCTCCCCTACTTATGGTACAATGAAAAATAATGCGTAAGTGCGCGATTTTTTCGAAAGGAAGAAATATTATGGGAAAAATTAAAGTAACTCGCTGCGAAATCGAAGGTCTGTGTGTGATCGAACCCACCGTATTCCGCGATGCAAGAGGATATTTTGTAGAAACTTATAACTATAACGATTTTAAGGCTGAGGGCCTGGATATGGTCTTTGTACAGGACAATCAGTCCATGTCTGTCAAAGGTGTTCTGCGTGGTCTGCATTATCAGAAGCAGTTCCCTCAGGGTAAGCTGGTTCGCTGTGTACGCGGTACCGTATTTGACGTGGCTGTTGACCTGCGTGCTTCTTCTAAGACTTACGGCAAGTGGTATGGTGTAGAACTGTCTGCCGAGAACAAGAAGCAGTTCTATATTCCTGAGGGCTTTGCTCATGGCTTTATCGTTCTGTCTGATGAGGCAGAGTTTGCCTACAAGTGTACTGACTTCTATCATCCCGGTGATGAAGGTGGCCTGGCATGGAATGATCCTGAGATCGGTGTAGAGTGGCCCATCGAAGAGGGTATGGAGCTGATCATT
>JAFYLG010000044.1 GCA_017537225.1 Lachnospiraceae bacterium | reverse complement strand
TTCATGGATGTGGTGATTTCGATGAAGGCATCCAATGTCGTGATCCTGGTCGAGGCCGTACGCCGTCTCGTAGATGCCATGGACCGTGAGGACATGCACTTCCCGCTTCATCTAGGCGTGACCGAGGCTGGTTTTGGCGCCGACCTGGGTGCTGAGAAGTTCCTGGATATCAAGTGCCGCATGGCCGGTCTGAAGCCTTCTGCAGTCGTAGTTGTTGCTACCGTACGTGCTCTGAAGATGCATGGTGGAGTACCTAAGACCGAGCTGGGCACTGAAAATCTGGAGGCACTGGAGAAGGGCCTGCCTAACCTGCTGCAGCACGTTTCTAATATTCGTGACGTATATCATCTGCCCTGCGTGGTTGCTATCAATGCATTCCCCACTGACACTAAGGCTGAACTGGATCTGGTAGAAGCCAAGTGTAAGGAACTGGGCGTTAATGTTGCTCTGTCCGAAGTGTGGGCTAAGGGCGGCGAAGGCGGTGTAGCACTGGCCGAAGAAGTAGTTCGTCTGTGTGAAGAGCCGAATGAGTTTGCATTTAGCTATGATTTGGATCTGTCCATCGAAGAAAAGCTGGATGCCATCGTAAAGAAGATCTATCACGGTACTGGTGTGGCTCTAACTCCTGCTGCCAAGAAGCAGGCAGTACAGCTGGCTGAGCTGGGCTTTGATAAGTGCCCCATCTGTGTGGCTAAGACTCAGTACAGTTTCTCTGACAATGCCGCTCTGCTGGGTGCTCCCAGAGACTTTACTGTAACCGTACGCAATCTGAAGATTTCTGCCGGTGCCGGCTTTATCGTAGCTCTGACCGGTGATATCATGACTATGCCTGGTCTGCCCAAAGTACCTGCTGCCGAGCGTATTGATGTAGATGAGACCGGCAAGATCAGCGGTCTGTTCTAAACAGTATCGACGATGATCGTTTTACGAATGATATAGCAATCATATAGTCATTATAAAGCAAGTCTTTCCTGTCTCAATGAATGGGAAGGCTTGCTTTTTTTTGCAAAATCCACTACAATGAGTAACATGATTTGCTAGAGAGCGTAGTTTCATAGCAAGATAATAGGCTCTGATTAGAAGAAAGGTATGAAAGAAATGAACTTTAAAGACTATACCTGTCAGGATTTTTGTGAGATTTTGGCCAGCAAGGCTCCGGTTCCCGGTGGTGGAGGGGCCAGTGCTTTGGCTGGTGCATTGGCCATTGCGCTGGGAAATATGGTGGGAAATCTTACTATCGGTAAGAAGAAATATGCGTCGGTAGAAGAAGAAATTTTGGCCTGTAATGTTCAGGCAGAGAAGTTGCGTCTGCGTTTTCTGGAACTGATCCAGGCCGATGGTGATAGCTTTGCGCCTCTGGCAGCGGTATATCGTTTGCCTTCCGGCACAGAAGAAGAAAAGGCAATCAAAGAAGAAAAGCTGCAGGTAGCTCTGGTAGATGCCTGTGTGGTACCTGAGCAGATCATGGAATGTTGTATGGAAGCATTGCGACTGATCGATATCTATGAGGCTAAGGGATCGGTGATGGCTGTCAGTGATGCAGCGGCGGCAGCCCTTTTGGCTAAGAGTGCATTGTCTGCCGCAGCTTTAAATCTGCGGATTAATGCTAAATCTTTGCGGGATAGAGTGATCGCCGAAGATATTTTAGGACGTATGAATGCTTGGATCGCGGAGGGGGATACTTTGGCTGATGAAATCTATACTCGTGCGTTAAATAAATTAAATTGATCCTCTGGGTTACGCACAGATCATAAGGGTCGATAGAAAGAACCTGAAAAAGAAAGATACTGAGATTGAAAAACACTGGAAATAGAAACTGTTAGGAGAAACATTATGGCACAGATTTGGAAAGGCGCTCCGGTAGCGGCAGCACTCAATGAGAAAACAAAGGCACAGGCGGAGGCACTTCGGGAAAAAGATGTGATACCTACTCTTGCGATCATCCGTATCGGAGAGCGTCCCGATGATATTGCTTATGAGACTGGTGCCTGCAAGAGAGCAGCAGCGGTAGGTGTTGCTGTGTTCCAGCTGGTTTTATCGGAAAATGCCAGTGAGCAGGAGTTGGAGCAGACCATCTATATGGTCAATGATGATCCACATATTCATGGTGTTTTACTGTTGCGCCCGTTGCCTAAGACTATGAATGAGGAACGTTTGGTAGGCTTGCTGGCCCCTGAAAAGGACGTGGACGGCATTACTGATGGCTCTCTTTGTGGGGTGTTCACCGGTAAAAAGATCGGATACGCTCCCTGTACCGCTCAGGCCTGTATGGAGATTTTAGAGTATTATGGAGTGGATTGTACCGGCAAGAAGGCGACGGTAGTAGGCCGCAGTCTGGTAGTAGGCCGTCCTGTTGCAATGATGTTGATGGAAAAGAATGCTACCGTTACCATATGCCATACCCGTACCAAAGATTTGTCACAGCAGATGCAGCAGGCAGAGATCGTGATTGCAGCTGCCGGTCGTCGTGGTATGTTTGGAGCTGATTGCTTCCGTGAGGGTCAACTGGTTTTGGATGTGGGGATTCACTTTAATGAGGAAGGTAAGATGTGCGGTGATGTACGCACGGCCGAAGTGGAACCTATCGTCGAGGCGATCACTCCTGTACCTGGCGGTGTAGGTGCGGTGACCACAGCAGTTCTGATGAGTCATGTGGTACAGGCTGCACAGAAAGCGCATGACTTTTAGAATAAAAAACATATTTTATTAAATAGAAATAAAAATAGAAACGAACATAGAAAAGCCGGGAAACT
>JAFYLG010000043.1 GCA_017537225.1 Lachnospiraceae bacterium | reverse complement strand
GGTGCTGGATGATGGACGTATCACCGACTCACAGGGACGCACCGTGGATTTCAAAAATACCATCCTGATCATGACCTCCAATATTGGCTCCGGTTATCTGCTGGATGGCATCGGAGAAGATGGCGAGATCCTGCCGGAGGCCGAGGAGGCTGTTATGGGAGATCTGCGCAGACACTTCCGCCCGGAGTTTTTGAATCGTCTGGACGAGATCATCATGTTTAAGCCATTGACCAAGGAAAATATTACATCCATTATTGACCTGATGGTGGGAGGCATCAACAGTCGCCTGGCAGACAAGGAACTGACCATTGCTTTGACCGATGAGGCTAAGAGATATATCACCGACAATGGTTATGATCCTGTTTACGGTGCCCGTCCCTTGAATCGCTATCTGAAAAAGCATGTAGAGACTCTGGCGGCCCGCATGATCCTGGGCGGCAGTTTGCGAGCCGGAGACACCATCCTGGTGGATGTGAAGATCGATGGCAGTGGATTGCAGGGAGAAGTGGTCCACGAAGATCAACCGGAGAGACTGCCTGGAGAGTAAAGGATCCTTATTGGGAAAACAGGCTGTTATAAGAACCGGAGATATGCTATACTGTGGGTAAGATCATACCAAGGAGGGATTATCCATGATTCAAAATATGCCCAAGGATCCGGCCATGCTGCTGAGTTTTATCAATCTGAAGCTGAGAGATTACTATTCCAGCCTGGAGGCTTTGTGTGAGGACCTGCAGGTGGAAAAAAAGGACATTTGCGACCAGTTGGCGCTGATCGACTATGAGTATGACACACAGAAGAATCAGTTTGTCTGATTATGGCAGCGTGGACTTATCAGTGACGACAAATGAATAAAAAGAGAAAAACCATCCTCCGATCGGAGGATGGTTTTTGTGTTTTATTCGAAAATTGTTTTCAGAGACGCATATTTGGATTGTCGGCGCTCCACCTTGGTCATCTTTCCTTCCTTAGCAGAAGATTTCATCATGGCGGTGTAGATCACGCCGTCATCAGGGAGCCAAATGGCCGGCTTGTTGGAAGGGACGATGGCTTCTACGCGGAAGAATTCGGCAATATTCACGGTGTGTCCTTTTTGGAGTTCCTCGGTCATATTGCTAAGATAGGAAGGGGCATTGGGAGCCAGAGGAGGGATCATCATAACCTTTTTGGGTTCGCCAAAACCGGACATAACCAAATTGGTGCCTACTTCTGCCAGGGCGGAAGTGATCCGCACGCGTTTAGGAGGCTGGTATAAAAAGCTGGTAGTACCGTAAAAAGGATTACTGCAGGCGCCGTCACTGTAGAACTGGGGTTTTACATTTTGATTACCCACCCATTGACCTGAGGCTCCCAGTCGAGTGATCAGACCGCTGACACCGTCATACATGGCAGTGTGAGCATCGTTGCCCTGGATTTCCTTCAAGTGCAGATAGATGGTCTCCTGTAAACTCTTCGGTACCCCATCCTGTAAAATACGGAGTTCAGGGAAACGGTTGATGATGGTGATGGTGTGGAAACCGTTGTTGACAGCTTTTTGCAGTTCAATCATGTAGTTCTTGAGGAGATCTCCAGTAAATTTCCAGCAAATACCATTATTAAAAAAGAAAGACAGGTGTAATCCAGGGAAGGATCCCATGGCAAGTCCATTCATCAGGTTGCGGGTGACCCAAACTTCTGCCTGGCCGGGAATCACGTTTTTGCGCGCGATCTTCTTAGTGATATCAGTAAGCTGATGGTCAAAGTAAACGATAGGTGTTTGCTTACCAGGACGAGTGGCCGTACGGTTTGAACTCTGTGTCTGGGAAGCGGTTGTAGTCTGAGCAGACGTGTTTTGTTTCGCACTCTGTGGAGCAGCTGACTGAGAAGTGGAAACGGAGCCGGGCTTTTTTGCCTGGGAGTTTCTTCCACCAAAAACAGATACGGTAGCTTCTGTTTTTTCTTCGAATTCGTCGGTGACTTCGTCTTCCCATTGGCGGGTGACCTCTTTGGTATTCTTTTTGGCAGGAGCAGAACCGAAAGCAGAGTAGGTCCGCTCAGTAAGATCCTGATCCTCCGGATCAACATCTGTTTGAGACTTTGTCTGGGAGGAAAAAGATTCATATGTGTGTTGTGGCTTTTGAGGTTGATGCGCAGGCATATGGCCGATCTGAGCCAGAGCATTCATCATCTCATCGGCGGTCTGATAGCGGTCTTTAGGATCATAGGCACAGGCTTTGCGGATCACATCAGCCAATGCCACGGAAACACCTGCGGGGGTGGGCATGGGTTCGCCATTCAAACGGTGGTGAAGTGCTTTTTCACGGTCGGAAAAACGCATGGGCTGAGGTGCAGGAGGTAAAAAGGGAAGACGGCCATTGTTAGCCAGCTGAAACAGTACCAGACCCAGAGAGTACAGATCCACATTGGGGCTGTAGGGACGGCCGAAATATACTTCCGGAGCCATATAGCTCTCGGTACCAGCCTTAGACATATTGCTGACAGTGCCTTCCATGTTGCGGGACACACCAAAATCGCCCAGTTTGTACTGGCCTAATTCATTGAGAAAGATATTGGCAGGCTTGATGTCTCGGTGGATCAGGCCTTTTTTGTGGCAGAAGGACAGAGCACTGCACATATCTTTGCCCAACTGGATCATATCTGCTTCCGTCAGGGTATGGGTACGCTGGTGGGCCTGCAGAGAAGTCAGCAGCTCCATGCGGATCAAAATATCCCAGCCAAAGACATCGGTGCGCTGGATCACATCGTGGTCCTCGTAACCCACGATATGAGGATGACTCTTTAATTCAGACAGGATAGCGATCTCGCGGACCAGACGCTCTACGCATTCCTGGAAATATCCGGTGACACTCAATTCATCCATTCCCTCAGAGTAGGCGGCTTCCACGTCAGACTGCGATTTAGGAATCTGCAGAACCTTTAGTGCAGAGGTGGTGGTGATACCAAAATTATTTTTCTGGATCTCAAATACTTTGCCGTAGGCACCTTCGCCTAATTCACGGCGGATGATCCAATCTTTAAATACAGAAGTTCCGAGCTGATAAGTCATGGTGGTCATATCCTTTCTTTGCCCATTGCATTGCGCCAGAGAAGCAATGTTTGTCTAGAAAAAGTATATCATTGGAGATGAAGTATGACAAGATAAGAGAGGAAAAAAGCAAAAGAATGTGGAGTGATTAATCTTGTATAAAATAGTTCTTGCACACACAACGTGAACGTGATAAGATAAAACAGAACATATGTTCGACAAAAAGACGCTGTTTTAAGCGCGCTTTGATTGTTTTATGAGGAGTTGATAGAGTTATGTTGATCCTGGAGGGATTATCTTTAGAAGAAAAACTACAGATTTTATCGGACGCGGCCAAATATGACGCGGCCTGTACCTCCAGTGGTGTAGATCGTCAGGGGGCCAGGGGGACCATTGGCAGTGCCAGCGCCTGCGGCATCTGTCATAGTTTTGCCGCGGATGGCAGATGCATCTCGCTGCTGAAAATCTTGATGACCAACGAGTGTGTCTTTGACTGTAAGTACTGTATCAATCGTAAGTCCAATGATGTAGTACGTACGTCTTTTACGCCGGAGGAGATCTGCCGGCTGACCATGGAATTTTACCGGCGTAATTATATCGAGGGATTGTTTTTGAGTTCGGGAGTGGCAGGCAGCCCAAATGCGACGATGGAACGGTTGATCGAGACGCTGTATCTGCTTCGCAACAAGTATCGGTTTCGTGGCTATATTCATGTAAAAGGGATTCCGGGAGCGTCACCGGATCGAGTGGAGCGCCTGGGATTTTTGGCGGACCGTATGAGTGTAAATCTGGAACTTCCTACCGGGGACAGTTTGCGGGCATTGGCTCCTCACAAGACCAGGCAGACCATTCTGCGGCCGATTCGGCAGATCCAGCAGGGGATGGCTCAGGATCGTTTGCTGTTGCCGGAGAGTGGGGGATGGAGTCGAAGACAGGAGGAGGCATTTGCTCTTCCGCAAGTGACGTCCATGCCGCCCTTAGAGGGGGGGCTGGCATTGGAGGGTCACAGAGATCGAGAGGATCATAAGAACAGACGGATAGTCAGTGATTTGGGAAGCGGGATCTTGACGACCGGATACCAGTTGCCCCAGTATAGTGATCTGCGTCATCGTGGTGATTTGCTGGCCAGTGAGCAGGCTAGATTTGTGCCTGCGGGACAAAGTACGCAGATAATCATCGGCGCCACGCCGGAGACCGACTATCAGATCGTGTCGGTAGCCGAGGCACTGTATCAAAAGTTTGATTTGAAACGAGTTTTTTATTCGGCGTATGTGGGGATCAACGATGATAGTGCATTGCCAGCTGTGGGAGAAAAGCCTCCACTCATGAGAGAACATCGATTGTATCAGGCAGATTGGCTGCTGCGTTTTTATGGGTTTCGGGCATCGGAGCTGTTAGATGAGGCGCGGCCTAATTTTAATGTATTGCTGGATCCTAAGTGCGACTGGGCGGTTCGTCATCTGGATCATTTCCCAGTGGAAGTGAATCGTGCGGATTACTATACATTGCTGCGGGTCCCTGGCATCGGTGTCAAGTCGGCGCGGAGGATCCTGCAGGCCAGACGTAGTTCTTCTCTGGATTTTGCGGATCTGAAAAAGATGGGTGTGGTGTTAAAACGGGCACATTATTTCATCACCTGCAAAGGAAAGATGATGCATCGGATCCGCCTGGAGGAAAATGTGGTCACCACCTGTCTGGTGGATCAGAATCGCCGACAGAACTGGCAGTGGGAGCATGGGCAGGAAAGTTATCGACAGATGTCGTTGTTTGATGACTGCAAAGTGGAGAGGATGCCAACGGTAGAAGATCAGTTGGCCAGTGTGTCGGGGCAGTTCTAAAGAGGAGTTGGATGGTCGTGAGAGAGAATGTTGGTTTGATAGGGGATAGATCCCCGGGGGATGTCACTGTGTTTTTGTGTGGTCCGGAGCCGGAGGATATTTTCACGGCAGTGTACGATGCCTGGGCCAGCCGCCTGGGGCATGATAATGTACGCCTGGAGATAGACGGTCCGCAGCGACAGATAGGGCTGTTTTGTCAGTATGTATCCGTAGTGAGAGATCTGGAAAAGGCGGAAAAGGTCAGCCGTTCTATTGCCCGTAAGATATCATGGGAGGCTTACTCGGGTGTATATCGGGCTGCTCTGTCTTTTGAAGTGGATCGTGCCGACGCGATCTATCGTTTTTTGGTGGTGGGCTTTCAGGTGGGGGCTGATGTGATCCACCGATTGCAGCATCCTGCTGTATGCCGTGTGTTTGAACTGAGCCGCAAGGTGGGCAATGAAACTCATCTGTTTTTAGGATTTACACGGTTTGCTCAATGGAAGAATGGTGTGCTTTTTGCCAGAATGGCGCCAAAATGCAACGTGTTGCCCCTGGTAGCACCTCATTTTGATGACCGGATGTCGGGAGAAAACTGGATGATCTATGATGAGATCCGCCATAAAGCAGCAGTTCATCCGGCGGGAGGCTCCTGGTTTATGGTGGATACGGTAGATGCAGGGTGGGAGGAATGGATACAGAGTATGGACGATGGACAGCAGTGGGAAGATTTGTGGCGTACCTTTGTGGACCATATTGTCATTGAGCCCAGGCGTAATCCGGGTCTGCAGCGCAGTCTGCTTCCTCTTTGGTATCGCAAGAATATGACAGAGCATCAGAGGACAGAAAAAGTTTAGAAAAATTCATAAAGAAACAGGAGAAAAAATGGCAGATCTATGGTATACTGATCCTGTAACAAAATGACATCTGCCGATCAGGATCATGACCTGCGTTTAAAGAGAAAAAGACCTCGGAAGCAACGTGGAAATATCGCAGAGATCCTACGGTTTGAGAGATAGAAAGACAGGAGGTTTGGACTATGAAAAGAGTATTTTTGATGGTGTTGGACAGTGTAGGCATCGGTGAACTGCCGGATGCGGCGCTGTATGGAGATGAAGGAAGCAACACGGTAAAGGCTGCCGCTACCAGCCCTTACTTTTCTATGCCCAACATGAAAAAACTGGGTATGTTTAATATCGATGGTATGGATTGGGCTGAGAGTGAAGAGGATCCTCAGGGCGCAGTAGGCCGTTTGGCTGAGGTGTCCCCTGGTAAGGATACTACCACAGGTCACTGGGAGATCGCCGGCATCGTATCCGATCGTCCGCTGCCTGTATTTGAAGAAGGTTTTCCTCAGGAGTTACTGGATGAGCTGAGCCGTCGTACCGGCAGAGCTATCCTGTGCAACAAGCCTTATTCCGGTACCGATGTGATCCGTGACTATGGTGAGGAACATGTGAAGACTGGTGCCTTGATCGTGTACACTTCTGCTGACAGCGTGCTGCAGATCGCTGCCCACGAGGCTGTGATCCCCATTGAGGAGCAGTATCGCATCTGTGAGATCGCTCGTGAGATCTGTCAGGGTGAGTGGGGCGTAGGTCGTATCATTGCCCGTCCTTTTGAGGGTGAGTGGCCTTTCAAGAGAACGTCCCGTCGTCACGACTATTCTCTGGTGCCTCCTAAGACCACTATGCTGGATATTATGATGGAAGCCGGTCTGGAGACCCGCGGCGTAGGTAAGATCAGTGATATTTTTGCCGGCAAGGGCATCAGTGCCTCGGTTCGTACTGCCAATAACGGTGAGGGTATCGATCGCACCCTGGACAATATGAAGGATCAGTTTGAAGGCTTAAGTTTTACCAATTTGGTGGACTATGACATGGTATATGGACATAGAAATGATGTAGATGGATATGCCAAGGCGCTGACTTATTTTGATGAGCGTCTGCCGGAGCTGCTGGCAGCAATGCAGCCGGAGGACATCCTGATGATCACCGCCGATCATGGATGCGACCCTATCACTCCTTCAACGGACCACTCCCGTGAGTACATTCCGTTGGTGATGGCGGGAGCGCCTATTCGTCCCGGTGCTAACATTGGAACTCGTCCTTGTTTTGCCGATATCGCTGCTACTATCCTGGAATATTTTGACATAAAAGAAACAGGAATTGGCAATAGCTTTTGGTCGGAAATCTCTTGTCAAAATCAGTAAACTGGTGTATAATCAAACCATAACAAAAGAAAAAATTTGTGTAGTTTCCTGGGATGTTCGATAACCCCATTATTTTGAACCTACAGTATGATGAACGGGATTCCTATATCTTTAAGTGGATGTCAGGCCTCCGAATGCGCAGTGGAAGGCAGAAGCTTATTTGCGGTTACCCACCTGGCTGAGAGCTAGGCGTCAAAAACGGGGACCGGCATTCTGGGGCTACACAAACCAAATAAGAGGCGGCCGATGGGCGGCCTCTTCTTGTTATCGTGGGACTGCGGAGTACGGAACGCTCCGTAGTGATCGCATATGGATGGATTTTATCAATCGTTTGGAGGAACCATGAAAAAAATAAAATGGTGGAAAGGGACCGTCGTTCTTCTGGTGGCTGCGCTGGCAGTGATCGTAGCGGTGTGGAGACAGACCCCGCCGGATACAGAGGAAGAAGACGAGGTATATATGACCCAGGCCTATGCCATGAAGGCAGTGGCATGCCTGTTGACGGACGTGGCAGTGTTGGCTGAGGATAAAGCATTGCCGGAGGTGGAGACCGCCGCCATGTGGTACGAGCCTTATGTCAGATACTTGCAGGAACATGGTTATTGGCAAGGGAAGATGGCAGGTGACGAATCGGACGCAGACGGATCACATGGCGACGAGGTTGACCTGGCTTGGGAACTGTTGACCTGGGGGCAGGTTCGTCGACTGACAGAAGGTATGGCCACACGGCAGGCAGAGGGCGTTTTTTCGGCAGGGTTGGATAGCATCACACCGAAAAAGCTCCTTCCTAAAAAAGCAGCTGCCGGTGAATGGGATGACAAGCGTGTGTCAGAAAGTGATTGGTGGGAGTACTTTGCTGAGTTGACAAAGGTACTGGAGAGCGATTCCTATCGTACGTTGGAACTGACAGTGTATGGCACCGATGAAACCATAGATATCACCGCAGGACGGGCTGCCACTACGGAAGGAAAAATCGGTTATGACGGTTTTTCTATGAAAGAGTACATAGACAAGCGTATTCAAGTGCGTCTGTTGGGCAGCGACTTGCTGGGAGTACTGCAGGTGACGGATACCACGGTTACCTATGAGAATGTATGGCTGCAGGGAGTGATCGCCAAGGAAGAGGCGGTTGCAGATGACGGTGCAGGTATGGCATTGTCTGTCTTTATGGAGGGATTTGTCAGAGAGTTTGCTGTCGATGGATTGACAGGAGACTATCAGGATGTGCTGGCGGATATTACGCTGGATAATGGTGTATTGACTAAGATCGCGGTAAAGAGAGATCGCATCTCCGGTAAGGTCCTGGCAGTGACCAATGAGTATATTGAAGTTCAGGGCTATGGCAAGGTTCCTTTGTCAGAGTCTGTTCGGGTGTATCAATTATTCGATGGTATTAAGTTAAAGAAACTGGCCAATATCGTAGTTGGTTACAGTGTCCATGAATTTATCGTAGCAGGCGGTAAGATCTGTGGTGCACTGGTCTTGGAGAACATCGAGGTGGAGACGATCCGTGTATTGATTTCCAATGACGGTTTCAACGGCAGTGACCATGATCGTGTCAGTCTGGTCAGTGACGGGACCATGCGGATCACCATGGGAGATCAGACCAGCGAGTGGCCGGGAGGCACAGAGTTTTCGGTGACACCTTCCAGTGAGGCGTTTGCAGAGGGACGTATCGTGATCGAGGCAGAGGAGGAGATCCAGATCACCTCATTAAAGCGCAGTTATGGTGTTCCTTATTATAAAGGAAGCATAGAACTGGCGTTGGGCGATAAGGGCATTTGGGTAGTTAATGAGGTGCAGTTGGAGGACTATCTGTGCCGGGTGGTGCCCAGCGAGATGCCCGCCGGACATGGATTGGAAGCTCTGAAGGCTCAGGCTGTCTGTGCCCGCAGTTATGCTTACAATCAGATCCGGGCCAATGCGGTGCGCAGCAAGGGTGCCCATGTGGACGATACTACCACCTATCAGGTGTACAATAATTCAAACACCAAGGAACTATGTACCCAGGCGGTGCAGGAGACGGCTGGTCGAGTGCTGACCTATGACGGAGATGTGATCACTGCTTATTATTCCTCTACTACCTGCGGCAGTTCCACCGATACTAAGATCTGGGGCACCTCTCCGGTAGAGTATCCCTATCTGATCGGTCGCATGCTCAGTCTGGAAGAGAATCAGCCGGATTTGACGGACGAAGAGACTTTCCGCAGCTTTATCAAGGATACGGAGTACCCGACCTTTGACACGGACTTTGCCTGGTATCGCTGGAATATCTATTCGGATCTGGCTACCTTATCGGATGCCATCAATACCTCGTTGTCCAAGCTGGGAGAGAACGGAAGCCAGTATGTGCTGGTTCGTCAAGAAGATGGAGAGTTCCGTCAGGCTCCTATCCGCAGCCTGGGCACAGTGACTCGCATGGAAGTGACGGACCGCGATGCCGGAGGTATCGTATATGAATTGTTGGTAGAGGGCACCAAAGCCACGATTCGTATTTTGCGCCAGGGGAATGTGCGCTCCTATCTGGGGCATCGAAGTCACGAGATCCACAAAAAGGATGGTTCCACTTCGACCAACATGGGAACCATCCCCAGTGCCTTCATTTGCCTGGAGGAGGTCCATGAAGGCGATAAACTGGTGGGTTACCAGATCTACGGGGGCGGCTACGGCCACGGCGTGGGTATGAGCCAAAACGGCGCTAAGACCATGGCGGCTCAGGGGATGGACTGCGCAGAGATTTTGCAGTTCTTTTATCCAGGGACGGAGCTGACCAGTATCTATGAGGGGTGAGGATAGGATTGTCTTGTAAGTGGCTTACTGGAGAATCAGGATTAGTCGGGGCCGGATCGGTCGGATCTGGTTGAATCAGAACTGACATCTTTTCGATAAATTACTAGCGCATGTTCCACTCTTCGATCCAGATGATATCCGTTGACCTCCAAGAAGGCGATCAGTTTTTGAAAACCATCGTTTTTTGCGTCAGAGGCATATTTTTTATAGGAGTTTCTGGGATCTAAAACAATATATTCCGATGCCAGAAGGTGTTCCTGTGAGCAGTAATTCACATCGTAGAGGATCTTACGCTCCGATAGCCAGGTGGTGAAAAAGGTGGTGGCTGTGACAGCTGCATCCTCAGGGATCTCTTCCAGGGTATCACGAATCATTTGATGATCCTGGTAGTGGCGGATCGCATCTACGGGAGGGACGATAGCCTTTGGCACTACGGTAGAGCCAAAACAAAAGAGAGAAGTAATCAAGGCAGCGGCCAGCGGTATGGTACGCTGCCTTTCTTTGGGCAGATCTGCCAGATTTACCATGGTCAGATATAGCAAAAAGGCGGTGGAGCCGAAGGTATATTGAAAGAAGATACTGTGTTGATAGGTGTAATCGGACATAAGATTCACCAGTACATAGGGAATCAGCAGCAGATATCGTTCATAGCGTCTGGTCAGCAGAGGCAGTCCTAACAAAGGCAGCATAGTCAGGCCAAGAAAAGACAACTTTTCAGGATCCATACATTCATAGAGGGCTTTCATGGGCTGAAGAAAAACGGCTTTGACTACAGTGAAGAGAGAGGAAGAACCACCGTACAAAAAGTTTTTGTAACGATATGTCATGACTCCATCTCCTGATTGCGCCAAATAGTTGGTCACACAGAAAAACCAAGTCAGGGAGAGTGCCACCAATAATATTCCAAAGAGTAGCTCCCAGGCAGCGAAGTGCAGGCTGTTGGAATGACTATTGTCGTTCGAGGGATCCAGAGGACCCTGCTTCCCAGAGTGCAGATGCAAAAGGGTTTTTAGGATCATCCATAGACCGATCACTGCCACATACACGGCGGCATCTTCTTTTACCATCAATACAAAGAGAGCTGCCAAGAGGGTCAGAATGATGTTTCTACGATCCAAACCATAAAAAAGCCACAGGATCAGAGGAGTCAAAAAGCAGTTTTCGTGGATGTCATAGCTGGTACCTCCAGCGTAGGCTGGATAGAAAAGTAGGAGAGCGCATAACAACAGGCAGTGGGCGGCAGACAGACCGTGATGTTTGCTCAGTTTCCATAGAGGGATCACAACTGTGGTCAGCACGGCTGCCTGGAGTATTTGTAGGGTAGCTGGTGTGGGAGCCAGCGCATAAAATGGCAGCAGCGCATAGAAGATGGGGGATACATGGACGGCAAAGTGGGACAGCAGGCCATCACGTTCCAGGGTGGTCATGGGTATGCCGGTTTCTTTCAGATAATAAAACATCTGAGAGAAAATGCCAAAATCGTAGGTGGGGCTACGGAAACTATAGACACGTCCCACAGTCCAAATAGTGACAAAGAGAAAGAAAGCCAGTGCCAGGATCGCAGTGATCCAGCCAAAAACAGGACGGGATCGGAGAGGTTTTTCTGCAAGGCGGTGACACGAGAGGCATTTCTTTGAAGAGTTCCATCCAAATAGGCTGTAAATCACCAAACCGACTAAAACTAAAGTGCAGAGCAGGAAAAAGGGCCAGGTGGGAGAAGATATTATGGAGGCCGATGCCAGTACGGCGAAGACGGCAGTCATACACCAGCGCTCTACTATTTTTGTGGAAAAGAAATGACCGAGCAGCCATAAGAAAAGATAAGTCAGGCAGGTGGATCCGATGACGCGAGACAGACTCATATAGGGAAGGCCATCCAGATCATCCAAACTGCGTATGATGGCGGGTAATCGAAGATATTCGACAGTGACAGCTAACAGCCAGGAAAGGATGAGATGGCGACAGAGATCTGCTATTGTCTGGCGGGGGGGATCTGTATAGTCAAAGGGAGAGCG
>JAFYLG010000042.1 GCA_017537225.1 Lachnospiraceae bacterium | reverse complement strand
TAGGACTGATTGGCCAGATATTCTTCTGCCAGAGTAAGATCATACAGGGTGACTGCGCAGGCGCCGGCCTCCAGTCAGCGAGTGATCTGGGCGTGGGTATAGATCAGACCACCGCAGAGAAAAGACTGAGGCTGTGTACTTGCAGCAGGTTGCAGGCGCTGCTTTAGATCGGCGATAGCGTCGCAGGCCAGACCGGGCAGCAGTTCCACATGGTCGGGCTGCAGATTTTTGATGAGGGCCGCACCTTTGTCCAAAGATTTGGTGTCGATGAGAAACAGGCGAAGGATCGTGGCCACACGATTGCGGCGGGCAGCTTCCAGTACCTTGGGCTTGGTGGAGATGATCCCGTCAGCCCGCAGCCGTTGGCACAAATATTCGCAGCCAAACTCATCGGCAGAGACACCGCGCAACAGGTCTGCGTGCAGATAGACAGTCTTGCCTGCGGCATGAGCCGCCTGCATCATGGATGGCAGCAGATTGATATGAAAGTCCATAAGGATACAGGTATCCAGAGGACTTTGCAAAAATTTTTCAAAGTCTTTCATCTGAGAGATCGCCAATAAAATGGGCTGGGAAAATGGGGTCATAAGAGCACCTCCTTTCTGCCAGTATACCATGAAATAAGATGGGGTTCAAATAAATTTTGGCGTCTGAGGCACTTGTGTTTTTGATAGGGGTCTGCTAAACTATACACAAATCGATTGAACCCAGGAGGGATTTGTTATGAAGAAAATCATTGCCATTGTTTTGAGTATGACCATGCTGTTGACAGCTGTGGCTTGTGGCGGCGCTACCGCCGGTAACGACAATGTAGGTGGAGTGGATGCCCCCGGCAAGGAAAATGCCGGCGCAGCAGATCAGGGTGGTAGTTCTGTAAAAGTATCCGGCGAGATGCTGGAGGCACTGGGGATATCTGAAGAGCAGTGGGCAGCCATGGATCCTGCTCAGCAGGAGGCTCTGATGACTGAGATGGGTATGGTTCTGGAACAGAATAAGAAGGACGAGCAGACCCAGGCCCAGACCCAGGCAGCAAATAAAAAGTATACTCCCAGTGATGTTATGGCTGGCGGCAGCTACAAGGTAGTGTTGGGTGACTACATGAACAGCATCACCCTGTACTATGAGAATGGCAAGCTGGTGAAGTTGGAGGAGGCTTTCCAGAAAAACGATGAAGAGGCAGCGGAGTACGCTACTTATGAGGGCGACAGTCTGGCAGAGTACGGTTTTAATTTCATCGACTGGGATGGTGCTTCTCTGCAGGAGATCCTGGATGGTATGAAAGATTACGGTGGATTTGGCCAGTACAGCATCAGCAAGGCGGAGTAGTTCTTAAAGGGCAATCTGGAAGTGCCGAAAGAACGTGATGCACGTTCCGACCTGAAAGAGCAAATACCACAATATTAAATATGAAGACAACGAAAAAACGACATGTCTCGCAGCCCCCCAGCTGCATCTGAGACATGTCGTTTTTTCACCCATAAAATGTGATGCCAGGAAAAATCCATGAGCATCCGATGCTAGAATAGAAGTTGTGAGACTGCTATCCTATTTAAATGGAACGGGACGCAATGATATCTACGCCCAGACCACAAACATTTTCGATGATGACCTGACGGATCTCCACCGGTGCGGTGACGTGGGCAGCGCGGATCTCCTTCATGACGTCGAAAATTTTCTCCTTTGGAATCGGACCAGAGGTTATAACAGGCAGTCTGCGGTAGCGGCCATCGGCCAGAACCACAGTACTGGTGACTGTTCGTTCGGGATGTGTCAGCTCGGCGGCAGCGTACTTGGCGCCGCGAGGGCAGGTGTTGCCGGTAACGGAGGTGACGGACAGAGTACCATCAGCCAGTGTCTCACACTGAGCCTCCAGGCGGCAGCCCATAGGGCAGATGATGCAGGTCAATTCTTTGATCTCAGTAGTGTTCATTCTCTCATCCTCCCTTTCTTAGTCGGTCACGATCTGCAGAGTGATAGAGGAGGCTACATCGGCCAGCTCGTCCTTTTTCAGAACCAGCTTTTCCATCTCGGCAGGGATCATAACACGTTTTTTCAGTTCTTTGTATACCACGCCGTCCTTCATGACACGAAGACGTACGTTGCGGTAAGTGTCGGTGACACGGAATTTCAGTTCTACCTTATCTTCCAAACGATCGGGATGGATGGTCTGGGGCAACACATAACCAATCGTGTTATCAGCAGTGTCGGCAGTGATGGAGCGGCTCTCGGCCAGGCCCTCAGTCAGGTAGCGGGCAGCAGCCTCGCCGGCAGCAGTACCTTCGGCACTAACAAAGTCTACCAGGTCATGTACGTGCAGTACGTTGCCGCAGGCAAAAATGCCGGGCACCTGAGTCTGATAAGACTCGTCTACCAAGGGTCCGCGGGTGCGGGGATGCAGAGGGATCTCGGCTTCTTCGCTCAGGTAGTTCTCAGGGATCAGACCTACGGACAGCAACAGAGTATCGACTTCGAATACCTTCTCGGTACCGGGGATAGGCTGACGACGCTCATCAACCTGAGAGATCACTACTTCGGTCAGACGCTCACGGCCGCGGATGTCGGTAACGGTATGAGACAGGTACAGAGGAATATCGAAGTCTTCCAGACACTGCTTTAAGTTACGGGGCAGACCGTTGGAGTAAGGCATCAGCTCAGCTACGCCCAT
>JAFYLG010000041.1 GCA_017537225.1 Lachnospiraceae bacterium | reverse complement strand
TTATGACTTTTTAAGCGAACTTTCCTGCTGAGCCTTCTCCTCCAGATACCACTCCTTCTTCTCAGCCCAGGCATCTTCTAAAGCAGCCTCGCCTCTGCGGCTCTCCAGTCCGCATTCATCGCGCAGGATCTGGCCAAAGTAGTGGGACAGCTTTTCGGCGCCGGCCAGATTCAGGTGGAGACCACCATCGTAAGTGTCGGTGGTGAAGTCCAGGCCGATCTCATCTCGTGCAGCCAGCAGATTCACATAGAGCAGATCATTTTTCTCGGCATACTCGGTGATCTGAGCATCCCACTGATCATACCAGTGAGGGTACAGGCTGGGCGCCTTGACCAGCACCAGCTCCACACCCTTTTCCTCGCAGAGGGCGCGGATCCGCTCCAGCCACATCATCTGATCCGCATGGATGGTGTAGTCAGCCAGAGGACGGGCACTGGGGATGTTGGTGGCAGGCTTGGCATCCACACGCATGTAGTAGCCGTTGTGAGAGACCAGGTCTCTGTGGAACAGATATTTGAAATCTTCACCGGTCAGCTCTGTGATACGGGAATGATAGCGCAGCAGAGGGAACACATAGTCCAGCAGCTGCTCTTCCTCGGTCATGGAGGTCAGGATGGCATCCAGCTTGGTGTTAGACCAGGGCAGGCCGTCCAGAGTCATGCGGTTGTAGGACTCCTTGGCAGGCTCGTTTAAGGGAACAGCCAGCACACTGAAAACTACCACGTCGGGAGTTTCATGCTTTAAGGTGTCCTCCAGCACATAGTAGGACTGATTTACCAACTGCTGTGCGGTGCCGCGGATGTAAGCGTTGATACCGTATTCTTCCCACAGTACCAGGGGAGAGAAGTTTTCGTAGACCTCGCAGTCACCTAAAAAGATGACATCGTGGTCTTTTTCTTCGTCATAATACTCGGCGATAAAATTGCCTTCTACCACATCGCCCATGTACTTAGGTACTACCAGGCGCTGCAGCAGCCACAGGGTGGAAACAATAAAGAGAACGACTGCCGCCGTTGTCAAAATTTTCTTTGTCTTCATGGCGGGCCCTCCTTAAAACTGATTGTAGATGAACTGGCTGGCGTCATAGCCGATGCCGTAGGCGCCAAACAGCAGGACAACCAGGAACAGGCCGTACCAGATGGCCACGCGGACAGGCAGAGCCTTGGCGGCGATGGTCTGACGGATGGACAACCCCTTTTCTTGCAGGAAGCTGACGATGAATACTACCACCAGAGACAGCGCCAGAATGATATAGTCGGTCATGGTCAGGCCGATCTCCAGGAGGCTGCCGTCCCACAGAACAGACATCTTCCAGTCGGCAAAGATACTGCCAAAGGCGCGGATGGCGGTGCCGGCAGTGGCATAGTAGTCAAACATGCACAGGGCGCTGACAAAGAGGAAGGTGCGCACGATGCAGAAACCGTGCCATACCTTGTTGCCCTCTAACTGAGGGAAATGGGCGTGGAACTTGCGGTATACAGGCTCCATTTCCTGAGCCAGCAGCAGGAAGAATCCGTTTAACAGACCCCACAGAATAAAGTTCCAGGAAGCGCCGTGCCAGATACCGGTGGACAGCCATACGGTGGTGGTGCCCAGATATACGGTGAAACGGCGAGCCAGACCTTCGCGGCCGGCAGCCTTCCACTTTTTGGACAGGGCCAGCAGCTTGGGGCTGGTGGAGATGGGGTAGAACAGATAATCCTTAAACCAGTTGCACAGGCTGATGTGCCAACGATGCCAGTAGTCTTTTAAGGAAACGGCAAAGTAAGGGCGCTTGAAGTTCTCGGGTAAAGTGATGCCCATGGCCTGAGCCAGACCGATGACGATATCGATACCGCCGGAGAAGTCCATGTACAGGTTGATAGCGTAAAACAGCATACCCACAAAGGCGTAGGTGCCGGTGTAGGTGGTAGGGTCGCCGTAGATAGTGGACAGGCCGTTGATGATACGGTCGGCGATGACCATCTTCTTAAAGTAACCGTACAGCATACGCTGCAGACCAAAAGCAACCTGCTGACTGTTGTAGTCGTGAGGGGTAAACAGATCCTTGGACAGCTCAGCAAAGCGGCTGATGGGACCCTGGATCAACTGAGGGAAGAAAGAAACAAACAGGGAGAACTTAAAGAAGTTTCTCTCCGGCTTATACTCGGCCCGGAACAGATCGATCAGATAGCCGGTGGTCTGGAAGGTGTAAAAAGAAATACCCAGAGGCAGAGCCAGGCGCAGGAAGGGATCCTCGCTGGTCACACCAAAGAGACCGGCCACGTTGGTGATCACAAAGTTACCATACTTGATAACCGCCAGGATGCCAAAGTTAAACAGCAGGGCGGCGGTGAGCCAGCGCTGTTGTTTTTTCTTGATGTTGGCCTTGTAATCCTTCTTTTCTTCGCGGCTAAGGAGAGCCTTATGCTCCTTTAAAAAAGCGTCCTGATGGTCTCTCAGATCGCCAATCTTACAGCCGATCAGATAGGTCACCACCGTGGTGGCCAGGATATAAGCCAGGTATTTGATCCCGCTAAAAGCGTAAAACAGGTAGCTGGCAGCCAGT
Source organism: Lachnospiraceae bacterium (assembly GCA_017537225.1). Taxonomy (GTDB): domain Bacteria; phylum Bacillota; class Clostridia; order Lachnospirales; family Lachnospiraceae; genus RGIG7193. The sequence goes on along the minus strand of JAFYLG010000041.1, from coordinate 948 downwards.
AACAGGCCCCACTGCGCGCGTTTGGGGATCAGGTAATAAAGAAGAAGCAGCCCCCCGGCAAAAGCCAGGAAGCTGTAGGATGTGATCAGCATAAATTATTCCTCGTCCTCCAGACGCTCGATCAGGGCCCACAGAGCCTGAGCGGAGTTGAAGTTATCAGGGATGATATCCTTAGCGGAGATGGTTACGTCAAATTCGTTGCTGATCTCGGCGATCAGGGAAACGATATCGAAGGAATCCAGGATCTCATCATCGATCAGAGTATCGCAAGACTCAAAATCTACCTCGGGGTGTAAATCACTTAAAATCTCTAATAAAGCTTCCATGTTTATTTCTTCCTTTCTTTGAGATAATTTTCTTTTAACAGCACGCGGTTGATCTTACCGGTGGCAGTAAGAGGCATGGCCTCCAATTGCTTAATGGTGTTAGGCAGCATGTAGCGCTGCAGCTTCAGCTTCAGGTCCTCTTTCAGATCCTTTTCGCTGATGTCGCCTACATAGAACAGGACGATCTTGCTCTTTTCCTGGTCGTAGATGCAGCCGGCGCTCTTGACAGCGTCGATCAGGTTTACATTGGCTTCAATCTCGCCCAGTTCGATGCGGTGTCCCATGTGCTTGATCTGGAAATCCTTGCGGGATACAAACATCAACTCGCCGTCTTCGTTGTAGCGGCCGATATCACCGGTGCGGTAGATCAGTTCCGGCCATGCATTATTCAGAGGGTTCTGAACAAAGGCAGCGGCGGTGCGCTCGGCATCGTTGATATAACCTAAAGACAGGCAGGTACCACGGACACAGATCTCGCCCTGTTCGCCGGGACCGGCCAGAGTATTCTGATCGGTCAAAAGCAGGATCTGGCTGTTGGGGAAGGGACGGCCGATGGGAATGGCCTGGCCAGCCTCAAACTCCTGATCCACGTGATAGTAGCAGCATACGCCGGTACACTCGG
>JAFYLG010000040.1 GCA_017537225.1 Lachnospiraceae bacterium | reverse complement strand
TCCGTGCTAAGATGATACCGCCACAATGGCGGAGGAGGGGATGCTATGTATCAGAGAGAGGATAGGGTCAGCCAGATCATTTCCATGGAGAGACTTCATGAGATCGTCAATGCAGGCGGTCTTAGTGAGCTGTGTACCGGCGGTGTGATTTGCGGGACGGAGATCCGGGGCGGACAGCCTGACGGGGAGTATACCTTGTGGAAATTGGAGTATATCAGTGGACGCAGAGAGCAGTGGTACACATTAAACTAAGACAGGAGCTTCAGTGACGACAGATGAAATATAGATATTTGGAAAAGGCGTATTATCCCGGCAGTTATGATTTGATTCCCATGGAACCAGGGGATTTGTGGCAGGTAGAAGGCGTGGTTCGTTTTCATTTACCTGCTCTTTTGATCGACTGGGAGGAGCACCCGGAGCGGTTTGTGGTGGGTGAGCTCTCTGTGGAAGAGTATGCCGCCGCCGCGTCAGAATATATCCCTGATTGGGAAGAAGCCGATGACGACGATGTGAGAGAACCGGTAGTACTGGTGGAGTACGGTCCCGATGACTGGCGTGTTCTCGACGGTTGGGTGCGGATCCGTAGGGCCATAGAGCTGGAAATGACTACGCTGCCGGCACTGCGCATTTCTTCGGATCAGGCCATGCACTATCTGGTGGATGAGAGCGATGTGCGTCGTTACATAGAACATTGGAATTTTAAGACGGCATATTGGGAACGCAGAGATAGGATCAATGGATTTTTGAAGGAAGACCGTCCGGAATACACCTGCATTCATCCGGATCCTCAGGCCACCTGGGAAAGGATCCTGGCCGTTGCCAGGGGGCGATGGATCGAACTACCGCTTCGATGGAATTGGTGGTTTTCATTGATGGGCAATGGCAAACGTATCGTCATCGGAGAAGCACAGTGTATGGCTCCGGTTTGCCAGCTTTCGCTGGACCGAGCCATTCGACGGAAAGAGTTTATGGAAGTCTTTCCCCTCTATGAAGAGTGGGAGATGGCAGCAGATGAGGAACCCATTCGAGAAAAGGCCAGGCAGATCACGATCAGTTATGAATATATATTTTCCATGATTCGCCAGTATGCAACAGAGAAAAAGTGTGATATACTAGATTAGTTGTAGGCCTGCGGGCCTGGATGGATCGATGAAAACCGTTCCATAAAGAAGTATCACACGTGTTACAGAGGAGAAATACATGGATTCAAACAATACAAAGGATACGATGATGTCTCAGGAGACTGAGATGACAACGCAATCCCCCGTGAAAGGAGCTGCAAAGCGTTCAGGCTTTGGCGGTTGGCTGGCGACTCACAAACTTATGGTGGGGATCGCAGCTGCCGTATTGGTGGTTGCTTTTGGTGTGGCAGTGGCCCTGGGTGCCGGTTGGCTGCCGGTAGGTGGATTGCCGGAGACCTCTTCCCCGGAGAGCAGTTCCGATGCAGCATTATCCGGTGAGGACCTGGAGGCCATCTATCTGTATGAGCATAACGAGCTGCGCGGTGAGTTGATGGGCAAGCCTTTGCTGGATGCGTTATGGGCATCCCTGGAGGCAATGTATACCACGGAGGAACTGCCGGTGGAGACTACCGAAGAGACTACCGAGGAAACCACGGAGGAGACCACGACAGAGCCTGAGACCACAAAGACACCAGTGGTGGTGGCACCAGTCGTGGATAAGGAGGATGCCAAGCCTGAGGGAGATGCTGACAAGGGTGAATCTGACATCGTAGACATGGAAGAGGTTCTGGAGCAGGAGAAGCAGGAGCAGGAAAAAGAAGAGAATGATCCTTCTTATGAGAATGCCGGCCGCTCTTATGGCATCGACGTATCCAAGTGGCAGGGTGGCAAGATCGACTGGGCTAAGGTGGCTGGCAGTGGTGTTGAGTTTGTTATTATCCGTGTGGGCTACCGAGGGAATGAGACAGGTGCCATCAAGATGGACCCTTACTTTGAGCGCAATATCAAGGGCGCATTGGCCAATGGTATCAAGGTAGGTGTTTATTTCTATTCTCAGGCTATCGATGAGGCAGAGGCAGTAGAAGAAGCTCAGTGGGTAGTAGATGTTATTTCTAAATATCAGATCACTTATCCGGTAGTATTTGACTATGAGGGCATTGGTGAGAATCGTATCAAGGACGTGACCAAGACTCAGCGCAGCAAGAATGCAGTTGCTTTTTTGAATCATATTCGCAGTGCAGGCTATGATCCCATGATGTATGCCAGCAAAAATGGATATCGCAACAACTGGGATCTGAGCATTATCAAAGGATACAAGTACTGGCTGGCTCACTACACCAAGGGTGGCCTAAGCACTCCCAGTGATTATACCGGAACCTATCATATGTGGCAGTACACTCAGAATGGTGTGGTGCCTGGTATTGATGGTTATGTAGATATGAATATTGCCTATTTCACCTATTCTAACGAGCCGGATCCGGTGATCACCACGCTGACCTATCAGGTGAAGGATGAAGCTGGTGGTGCTGTGGTCGGTGCCACTGTGGCCATGAAGGGTGAGATGACCCGCAAGACTTTGACGGCTGTCACCGATGAAAATGGTAATGCTGTGTTCCAAAACGTTGTAATAGATTCTTATGAGGTATCGGTATCTCAGATGCCTGCCGGCTATGAGAAAACCGGTGATTCTTCTCTGACCATTCAGTTTGGTAAGGCCGAGGAATCCTACAGTGGCAAGCTGCAGGTAAAACGCATCAAGGCGCCTACTGTGACCTATGCGGTGGTAGATCAGGAAGGCAAGGCAGTGGCCGGTGTCACTGTTACCCTAAAGGGCACCGCCGTTATCGGCAGTGCTGCGGTGGAGATGACGGCAGTCAGCGATGAAGAGGGTAATGCTGTATTTGGTGATGTATTGGCTGGTACGTATGAAGTGATGACCACCAAGGCCACCAGCGGATACCGTTTGCTGGATCCTGTCAAGGTAGAGTCAGTAAAGATCACCGCATCTTCCGCAGTAGTGGGTACACAGAAGTTATCTGTAGAGTATACTGGCGAAGAAGATCCTTCCGAAAGTGAATCGGAGGAGAGCAGCGAGGACGAGAGCAACAGCGCAGGCAGTACAGAGGGGACGACGGAAGGTACTACCGAAGGCACTCAGTCCAGTGAGCAGGAGAGTGAAAGCAGCAGTGAGGCGACAGAGTCCACTACTCAGGAGTCTACCACACAGGAAGCTGAGACTACGACAGAAGCTGAAACGACTACAGAGCCTGAGACCACGACCACTGCCGCAGAGACTACGGTAGCTCCCGAATCTACGACGGTCGCCGCTGAGGAATCTACAGAAGAAGAAACCAAAGCTTCTTCGGAAGAATAGATCAGAATATATCATCGCAGAGTGCGATATTGCAAAAACCCCGACTTGAATAAAGTCGGGGTTTTTGGTATACTGGGAGAAGGAGCCGAGACAGGCGCAGGAGGCGGGGAGCCTTTTGCGTCATAATTGCGTGTAAAAAACTATGTTTTCGGCAGAAAAATGTGGAAAGATGGCTGTAGATGGAGAGAGTTCTCGTGGAATCATGGTTGTTTGATCCATCTGAGGAAAGAGAGTAGAGAGTATGAGACACCATATCGAGCATGCCAAAATCAAATATGATCGTGTGACCGTCACCGGCTGGCTGGTGGGGGATACTTTGCATTCCGAGACTCAACTGTGGGTGGAGGATGGACGCGGTCATCGGATCCCCTGTCAGGTGGATCGTACGCTGCGTGATGATGTGGCTGTGGCCATCTGGGGCGCAGAGAATGCGATGCCTTTACTGGAGTCCTGGCAGGCATCTGTGACAGGGCAGGATCATGCAGCAGTGTGTCCGGCTGGTCTTCTTTGTGGTTTTCGTATTCGTTTTGAAGCCAAAGACAATGGCCGTTATGTGATCTGTCTCAGCGATGGGACGAAGACGATCCGCTGCAAGACCGATGCTGCCCAGATCCGTCAGTTAGGCCGCATTCCCGATGATTTTAAGGAGATCGTAAAAATCAAACTCAAAGGTGTGGAGACCACGCAGCCTCTTCGTCGTACGCAGCGTGCCCATGACCTGACGCATGGACAGTACTTCGATGTAAAAGATCCTGCCGTTCAGACGGTGAAATTTAGTTTTGTGATCCCGGCCTACAATACAGAGCCGGAGCATCTGGCCGATATGCTGGATTCCATCTGGCAGCAGTCCTATGGCAACTGGGAGATCTGTATGGCAGATGGCAGCCCGGAGTCCATGCTGGAGAGATTCCAGACCGTGGCAGCGGGACAGGCGGATCCAGGGGGAAAGACAGACGAAAAGGCAGTTCTTCCTGCTTTGACTGTAAAGTTGGCTCAGACGTTGGTAAAATATCTTTCGGATCCTCGTATGAAGTACGTCCATCTGGACAACAACTTAGGCATCTCCGGCAACACCAACGCGGCCTTTGCCTTGGCAGAAGGTGAGTATGTAGTCATGGTGGACCATGACGATGTGTTGGAGGACGATGCCCTGGAGATGGTCTTTGATGTGATTCGCAAGCACCCTCAGGCTGACTTTATTTATACTAACAGTGATTTGACCGATCATGACAATTTATACAACTATAACCATTTGCTGAAGCCTCGCTGGTCTCAGGAGATGCTCTACAGTGCCAATTACATCACCCATTTGTCGGTGGTGCGCACCAGCCTGCTGCAACGCATCGGTGGCTGGAAGGCAGAGTATGATGGAGCCCAGGATTGGGATTTGTTCCTGCGTATTGGAGAGGCTACCAAAGAAATCTATCATATCCCGGAGGAGTTGTACCACTGGAGAGCTGCGGAGACTTCTACGGCCAGAGACGTGGGCACGAAGCCCTACGCCAAACTGGCCCAGTTAAAGTCGGTGCAGGATCATCTGGATCGCCGTGGTTTGCCGGCTACGACTGCTTTTGTGGACGAGCACAGCACCTGTATCCGCGTGGTATGGGATCCTGAGTATCTGGCCTCGATAGATCCGGAGGATGTGCTGGTCTTTACTGCCGACGGTGTACAGCTGTCGGAGGAATCTGCCGCTGAGTTGAGAGCCTGGGCATTGCAACCGGGTATGGGCGTGATCGGACCTCGTGTACTTGACGCAGATGGTAAGATCCTGTCTCAGGGGACTCAACTGGAGATCACCCCTAATATGCCCATGGCAGGTATGACACCGGGAACCGCCAGCTTTGGAGGTCATACGGACTGGTATCAGGATCATGTAGCTCCGGAACCTGTTTGTTATGCCATGTCTCGCAGCCTGTGGGAAGAACTGGGCGGACTGGATGATAGCCAAGGCGATTTGGCTGTGGTGGATCTTTGTCTGCGCGCTCAGAAGGCTGGTTATCGTTGTATGGTGACTCCTTTTGCTCAGATCGTCAGTACCGAAAAAACATTGCAGGAGAAGATGGGACAGGAGTTCTTTCCAACCTATCTGAATTTATACAAGAAATACTACCCTCGCATCGAGGATAGGCCTAATTAGAGGATATTAGAGGTTATTCTATGAAGACCATTCGTACCTATGTAGATAAATCTGAACTGCTGGAACAGACGGCCCATCTGACTGGCTGGGCTCTGGCGCTGGATGGACAGCCTCTGTCCATTTCTGTAACAGACAAGAAGGGGCGTTTAGTGGATGCCACCGTGCGTACTCTGTCCCGTCCCGATGTTTGCCGCGCCATCCTGGGCAATGACAGCCAGCCCGACAGTGGTTTTGATGTAAAGTTCACTTGTGACATGGCAGAGAGCTATCGTGTGACTTTTTCCAGTGCTACTGGCAGTGTGACCATTCCGGTGAGCCCTGCCCAGTTAAAAAAGGAGACAGGCCGTCGTCTGGTGCCTTTTCGCAAGATGGTGGGCATGACCAGTCCTGCCATGGTGGCTGACGATGCCAAGTTTCTGCTGAAAAAGGGACCTGCCGCTCTGAAGGAGCGCTGGATCCGTCGGTATGAGACTACGGAAAATAAATATATGCGCTGGATGGAAGAGCACCGTAAAGAGTGGCAGCCTACCCAGGCCATAAAGCAGTGGATGAGCCGCAGTGCGGCGGAGAATGCCAAGTTGCCTGCCGATGTGACTGCCCCTAAGATCAGCATCGTGGTGCCTCTGTACAATACACCTATGAAGTTCTATCGTCAAATGATCGACTGTGTCATGGCCCAGCAGTATGTGAACTGGCAGCTGTGTCTGGCTGATGGCAGCAGTGATGGTGTGGATCGTCAGAGTTGTCTCCCTAAGGATGAGCGTATCCGTTATACCAAGCTGACGGAAAATCTGGGTATTTCCGGTAATACCAACGCCGCCATTTCCCTGGCAGATGGTGAGTGGATCGCCCTGATGGACCATGACGATATCATTGAGGCCAGTGCTCTGGCAGAGATGATGGAGCGTGCCATTCGTACCGGTGCTGACATGATCTACTCTGACGAGGACAAGGTATCCCTGGATCTGAAGCACTATTACGAGCCTCATTTTAAGTCCGATTACAATCCGGATCTGTTGAGATCCAATAACTATATTTGCCACCTACTTTTGTTTAAGCGTTCTCTGCTGTTGCAGATCGGTGGGTTCCGCAGCGAGTTTGACGGCGCTCAGGACTATGATTTTATCCTGCGTCTGAGTGAGACGGCAGAAAATATCCAGCACCTGCCCCGCATGCTGTACCACTGGCGCATGCATCCTCTGTCTACCGCAGAGAATCCCGACAGCAAGACCTATGCCTTTGAGGCCGGTCGTCGTGCCATCGAAGAGCATCTGAAGAGAGTGGGCATCAAGGGCACCGTGGAGAGAACGGGACGCCCCGGTTATTATCGTGTACGCTATGGACTGCAGGGTGATGTGCTGGCCAAGCCTAAGGTGTCCATCATCATCCCTAATAAGGACGAGACCGAGACCCTGCGTACTTGTGTCAACAGTATTCTGACCCGCACCAGCTGGTCGGAGTACGAGATCATCATCGTAGAGAATAACAGCACGACCCAGGAGATCCGTGACTATTATAAGGAGCTGGAAGCAGTTCCCTGTATCAAGGTCATCAATTGGCCCGATACCTTTAACTATTCTGCTATTAATAACTTTGGTGTCAGCCATTCCAGCGGCCAGTATGTGGTCCTGTTAAACAATGATACCGAGATCATCACTCCAGACTGGCTTCAGGAGATGATGGGCATCTGCAGTCGTCCGGAGGTGGGCGTGGTAGGTGCCAAGCTGTTTTATCCCGATGAGACCATTCAGCATGCTGGCGTGGTGATGAAACTGGCCGGTTGCTGTGGTCATGTATTCTACGGAGCGGAGAAGGAAGACCCCGGCAGCTATGCCAGAGCCACTATCATTCAGAATTTCAGTGCCGTGACCGCTGCCTGCTTTATGTGTCGTCGTCAGGTATGGGACCGTCTGGGTGGCTTGTCCACTGAGTTCCAGGTGGCTTACAATGACGTGGATTTCTGCCTGCGTGTTCGTGAAGCCGGCTATCTGGTGACCTTTACCCCTTACGCTCAGGCTTATCACTACGAGTCCAAGACCCGTGGCTATGAGGAAGGCAGTGAGAAGCAGGCTCGTTTCCAGCGTGAGCAAAATCTGCTGAAGAACCGCTTCCCTGCTTACCAGGAGCAGGGTGACCCCTACTATAATCCTCATCTGACCTTGGTGGCTCCGGACTTTACCGGTAAGTACCTTCACAATGGACAGTAGAAGATAAAAATACAGGGCGAGTATTCTCGCCCGGAATAAAGAAAGATCGATTTGTATGGAAATTCAGGAAGAACGCAAACCGAAAAACCTTTTGACCAAGACCATCATTTACTTTAAGAAAAATGGTGCCAAGAAGGGTTTTAAAAAGATCCATAATAAATTTTTCCGCCTGGAGACAGTCAGCTATGAAAAGTTCCAGAAGGGGGCTTTGCCCTCTGCTCATGAGCTGGATCGTCAGCGCAAGGACTATGCCCAGTGGAAGAAAGAGCAGTGCCCTCGTTTCAGCATTGTGGTGCCTATGTACAACACTCCTACTGAGTATCTGGATGCACTGATCCAATCCATTCAGGCCCAGACTTATGGGGAGTGGCAACTGTGTCTGGCCGATGGCAGCAGTCAGGCTCATGAGCGTTTTGCCGGAGCTGTGGCGGGAGAGACCATGGTTCAGGGCCAGATCTGTTATCAGTGGCTGGGGGCTAATTTAGGCATCGCTGGCAATACCAATGCGGCCCTGGCTATGGCGGAGGGAGACTATGTGGTGCTGGCAGATCACGATGACCTATTGACTCCGGATGCGTTGTATCATTTTGCGGCGGTGATTCGTGACAATGCAGAGGCTGACGTGATCTACTCTGATGAGGATAAGACCGATAAGAAGGGTAAGAAATGTTACGACCCTCATTTCAAGCCGGATTTCAACGAAGATCTGCTGCGCAGTATGAACTATATCTGCCATCTGTTGGCGGTGCGCCGCAGCCTGACAGAGGAGATCGGCGGATTTTCTGCCGATTACGATGGGGCTCAGGATTATGACTTTATCTTCCGTGCTACGGAAAAGGCCCGTCAGGTAGTCCATATTCCCCGGATCCTGTATCATTGGCGCTGTCACAGTGCCTCTACGGCAGAGAATCCGGAGAGCAAGCGCTATGCCTTTGAGGCGGGACTACGTGCCATTCAGTCCCACTATGAGAGACTGGGCATCCGTGCCAAGGTGACTCACGGAGCCAAGCCCGGCATGTATGTGACCCACTATGAACGTCCCTATGATCCACTGGTGTCTGTGATCATTCCCACCAAGGATCATCACCAGGATCTGGATCGTACCATCCGTTCTGTGATGGCTTGTACGTCTTATCAGAATCTGGAGTGGATCATCGTGGAAAACAACAGCACCGAGGCGGAAACCTTTGCCTATTATGAGGCACTGCAGAAGGAGTTTTCCAACGTGCGGGTAGTGACCTGGGAAAAGGGCTTTAACTATGCGGCTATCAACAATTTCGGTGCCACTTTTGCCAAAGGCGAGTACCTGTGGCTGTTAAACAATGACCTGGAGATGATCACCAACGACTGTGTGGAGGGGCTGTTAAATCCCTGCATGCGTCAGGAGATCGGCATCGTCGGTGCCCGCCTGTACTATGGTGACAACACCGTGCAGCATGCCGGTGTGATCGTAGGTCTGGGTGGTGTGGCCGGACATGCCTTTGTGGGTCAGCCTCGTTATGATTGCGGCTATATGGCCAAGGACTGGTGTACCCAGCGTCTCAGCGCTGTGACGGCAGCCTGCCTGATGATCCGTCGTTCTGTCTTTGAAGAAGTGGGCGGTTTCTCCGAGGATCTGGCTGTAGCCTTTAACGATGTGGATCTGTGTCTGAAGGTGCGTCGCGCCGGTTACGAGGTCCTGTACAATGCCCAGGTAGAATCTTATCACTATGAGTCCAAGACCCGCGGTCTGGAGGACACTCCGGAGAAGGTGGCCCGATTCAACGGTGAGATGGATCGGTTTAAAGAAAAATGGGAGCAGGAGCTGCGCGCCGGTGACCCTTACTACAATGTGAATCTGACCCTGGCCCGCAACGATTTCACCCTGCGCAATCCCTATGAGATCGAGTACGAGCAGAGAGTAAAATAATATGAAAACGACTGTTATCATCCCTAACTACAACGGAAAACATTTTATGGAGCCCTGCATGGAGGCACTTAGAAACCAGTCTGTGCTGGATTTTTGTCTGCTGATCGTAGATAATGGCAGTTCTGATGGCAGCATCCCCTGGATCCGGGAAAATATGCCGGAGGCAGTGTATTTGCAGCCTGGAGACAAGCTTCCTCAGGAGCATACCATCACCTCTCAGTATGGCTTTCCTATCTATGTCATGGCTCTGGATACCAATACCGGCTTTTCCGGTGCGGTGAACGTGGGCATCCGGGCATCGGTGACCGACTATGTGATCCTGTTGAACAATGACACTGAGGTGGATAAGGATTACATCCGTGAGATGGAGCGTTCCATGGAGCGTTCTCCCAAAGTGTTTTCTGTCAGCAGCAAGATGATCCAGCTCCACGAGCGTCGTCTTATGGACGATGCCGGCGATCTGTATACCGTCATTGGCTGGGGCTTCCAGCGTGGTGTGGGTCAGCGCAGCACAGGATATACGGAATCCTGCCGTGTGTTTACTGCCTGTGCCGGTGCTGCCATCTATCGCCGTCAGATTTTTGAGGAGATCGGCTATTTTGATGAACTGCATTTTGCCTATCTGGAGGATCTGGATGTGGGTTATCGTGCCCGTATCGCAGGTTATGAGAACTGGTACTGTCCTACGGCTATCGTGTATCATGTGGGCAGTGGTACCAGCGGTTCCAAGTACAATTCCTTTAAGGTCAAGCTGGCTGCCCGCAATAGCGTGTATTTGAACTATAAAAACATGCCTCTGCTGCAGCTGATCATCAATGCTATTCCTCTGGCCTTTGGCTATGCGGTTAAGACCCGTTTCTTTAAAAAGAGAGGATTTGGAGAGGATTATAAAGCTGGCCTGAAAGAGGGATTTTCCAGTTTGGACAAGTGCCAGAGAGTGCCTTTTCGGATGAAAAATCTGGGGCATTATCTGCGTATCGAGTGGGAGTTGATTTATAATACGTTTATTTATGCCTACGAGTATGCTAAGCGCAGAAAGATCCGTCTGTAGATAAAGAAGTGTATGAGCGTGGCGAGGAAACGATAAAACTACAACAAAATCACAATAAAACCTCAAAAAAGCCATCATAGGAGCAGGAAATCACTTGTATGATGGCTTTTGCAGTGTCTTGGCCTTGCAATTTTATGGTAAATGGGGTAAACTAATAGAAATACTGGGTCAGTCTATGGTTGGCCTGCAAGAGAAAATATATGGCTGTGGTCTCGTGCTGCCGCTGTAAAATAGAAATTTTGGGAGAAGAATCGTGATCAAGGAGAATCAAAAACGCCTCAATCATCTGGCGGTCATTTTGGATGCGGTCGTGATCGTGGCATCGTATATTGCGTCCTATTGGTTGGTATTCCAGGCCAAGATATTTAGTGACGCAACCGGCCCTATCGGTGGTTATAGTTTTCAACAATATATGCTAGCCTTGTACTTCCTGGTACCGGCACTGCTGTGCGTATACTGGGTATTGCGGCTCTATGCACCAAAGCGAGCGACACAGAGTGCCAAGGAGATCAAGAGTATCATTCAGGCTAACCTGATCGTACTGCTGGTATTCTCCATGATCCTGTTCTTAGGTAAGGAGGCACTGAAGGACTTCTCCCGTATCATGCTGGCGCTGTTCTTTGTGATGAATACCTTTGGTGACATGATTTTCCGCTATCTGGTACGTCGGGTGCTTCGACTGTTCCGTCGCAAGGGATATAATCAGAAGCATGTGCTGCTGATCGGCTGCAGCCGTGCGGCTTTTGGATACATCGATCGTGTGATGGAGAACCCTATCTGGGGCTATCGCATCCGTGGTATTCTGGATGACAGCACCGATTGGGGATATGAGTACCGTGGGGTTCATGTGATCGGTACCACTAGTGAGCTGGCAGATATTCTGTCGGTGAACCGTTTGGATGAGATTGTTATTACTTTAGGCTTGCATGAGTACGATAAGCTGGAGCATATCGTATCCATCTGTGAGAAATCCGGTGTACACACTAAGTTCGTACCGGATTACAACAATATTATTCCTACCCGTCCCTTTACAGAGGATCTGCTGGGAATGCCCGTTATCCATATCCGTCATGTACCGTTGACCGATTCTTTCAACGCCTCTGTGAAGCGTGCCATGGATATCGTAGGCTCTTTGATGTGCATCGTTTTGTTTTCTCCCATTATGCTGGGCGTGGCCATCGCTGTCAAGCTGTCTTCTCCCGGTCCTATCTTGTACAAGCAGGAGCGTGTTGGTCTGCACAATCGCGTGTTCCCCATGTATAAGTTCCGCTCTATGAGAGTACAGGATCCCAATGAGGAGAAAAAAGAGTGGACAAAAGCTGGCGATACCCGTGTTACCAAGGTGGGTAAGTTTATTCGTAAGACCAGTATTGACGAGCTTCCGCAGCTGTTTAACGTACTGAAAGGCGATATG